>CALDPI010000246.1 GCA_937912045.1 uncultured Clostridia bacterium | reverse complement strand
AGCAGCAGTGATATATTTCCAGCTGATACCCGCCGCGAACAGCATACAGATAAATATAAACAGGAATACAAGCGCCGAGCCGTCGTCACCCTGAAGCATAATAAGCACCACGGGAACAAGTCCGTGAACCGCAGGCACAATCAACGCCACATCGCCCATATCGGTACTGCCCGAGCCGATGGCATGTGAATACTCCACAGGTGTGTCAGTAACGCAAGAAACGGTGTCACGTGCGATTTCCATAAGGCCTTCATCATTAACAAGCGGTCCGTATCCGGGAGTATCGATAATTTCAACATTCGCGCCAAGGGAAAGAGCGGCGCCGCACAAGGCGCGATTGACGCGTTTATTGGCACTTACAATACCGTCAAAGGTCTTGCCGCGAACAAAGCTTTCGAGCACGACCCTATCGGGAATTGCATTTACAACGGCACCACCCTGGGTGATAATAGGATGAACGCGGATGATATCGTCCTCTTTAAAGGTTTCGCGAACAGAGTTAATTGCCGAAAGTCCGAGAGAAGCGGCATATAGAGCATTACAGCCGTTCCAGGGGCTGCCGCCTGCGTGCGAGGAGACACCTTTATATAACACCTGCTTTGCCAGACAACCGACAGAGCCCTTGCGCACAACAAACTTCTCTCCCACGGTTGTATGTACCATAAAGGCCAAATCAACGCCGTCAAAATATCCACGCGACAAAAACTCGGTCTTGCCGCCCATATATTTGATTATGCCCTGCTTTTGAAGCGTGGAGCGATACTCAATTTCAATCAGCTCCTCGGCGGGTACGGCGCACAAACGGATTTTGCCGCAAAGCCCGTCTAAAGCACCCTCACATTTCAGTGCAGCAGCAACACCGAGAAGAGCGGCGCACTGCGCAACGTGTCCGCAGCAATGAACTGCGCCTGTTTCCTCGTCTGCATCGGGATGCTCGGGGCAAATCAGCGAATCCATCTCACCCAAAATCAAAAGCTCGGGTCCCGGGCGTCCTGTATCAATCACGGTGTAAAAACCGGGGATATCCCCTGCTTTTACAAGGTCATAACCAAGCTTTTCAAAAGCCTCTTCAAGATATTTTGAGGTCTTAACCTCTTTAAATCCCGTTTCGGGGTTTGACCAGATATAATCAAAAGCGTTAAATATAAGCTCGCGGTTATTGTCAACAGCATTAAATAGTTTTTGCATAATACCACCTCATAATTTTGCTACCTTGATGATACCTCTCTCAAAAATAAAAGTCAATCGAAAAAGGTTTGTTAAATATTTAAAAGAGTTAGAATCTAAAAAACGTTCAGAGAAATCACGTTTGCAGATACAATTCTGTACCACTGTGGTTCATAAATCGGGCCTGTGTAGCTTGCTTTTGAATTTAAAAGATTAAGCACAGGTTCATTCAGCTCCTCTATAATATCAATTTCGCCATTCAAAAACTGTAACAAACGCCCCCTACACGCGAGAACGCGGCGCGAAAGTCCGCCAAGGCGAAGGTCCTGAATGTCAAAACCGTGTGGTTTGTTATCGTGATACCATTCGTTTTTAAAAACCGCATAATAATCATCAATTAATTTAAGAATTTGAACACAGTCATCCGAAATGGCTTTTAAAGCAATGAAATCTTTCTTAAGATATGCTTTGCGAATGCGTACACCGATATTATACTTAACAGACAAAAGCTCACACAAAGCACGCGCCTTACTGAATAAATATCCGAATTCTGCATTATTTTCAAGTGAACGCAGCTTTTGCGCACACGCGGCATACTCCTCTGCGTCGCCATCACACACTGTATAATCGTACTGACCCATAAGGCAGTCGCAATAAAGCATATATTTTTCGGGATTCGTAACCGCTCCGCCCCAGATGGTTGTGCTCTTTGTGTTTGGCAAATCAATAAGCATAAAATCATCAAACGAAATGCCGAATTTCTTTAAAAATCCTTCCTTAATCTCGTTTTCGTCGGTAATGCCTTGAGAGGTGCAGGCCGCGTGATATAACGACGGCAAGGCGGCAAATTTTGAACATTCCCCACCGTCATCACCCCACAGTGTTAAAAATACGTCCTTGACGCCACCGTCCACGCAGGCGGTTAGCGCAACCTTGTTTGATTCAATACTGAAATGATTTTTCGGTATGGGTCCACCCCACGTCCAAAGGCCGCCTGCAAAGACTATATCGTTCTTTATTGCCTTGTGATTTTTAATCTGGTTGTCATAATTATTCTTATCGGTCGAATAGTAGTCCCAATAAATAATGCGCACGTTATCGGGGATGCAGTATTTAACCTCGTCAGATGCTTTGAAATTTTCAACATAATACTCTCCGCCGTTTGCAAGGCGTAAAAACATATCTCCCCACATTAAAAGCTCAAAGTGATATTTTTTTGCAATGTTTGAAACCGCTTTTAAATGGTCGATAAGAATTTTTGTTCTATCCTTAAAGCCGTGCTTTTTAAGATATTTCCCAAGCCCCAAAAAATGTGCCTCGTCCATACCGATATTAATCGTCTTAGTGCGCAGACAAGAATTAAAAGTATCAAACATCTTGTCAATCAACTCATATGTCTTTTCCTCGTCAGCCAACAAGATGTCGTTGCAATCCTTAATATCGTGATACTCTCCCCAACGAAAAATTGCATTAAGGTGAGCGAGAGTCTGAATGCACGGGATTAACTCCATTCCTTTTTTTGCGGCGTAATCATCAACTTCGCGCAGTTCCTCACAGGAGTATCTGCCACGCAGATGACCAAAATACGGCTCGCCTTTGATTTCGTAGGTATCCTCCATATATAACATAAGGCAGTTATAGCCCAAATCAGAGGTAATATCTATCCATCTCTTAAGGGCATCAACAGACATTACCGCATTTCGAGAGCAATCCACCATCGTTCCAAAACGTCTGAAATTATTCATTATACAATCTACCTCAATCTAAAATAATTGCTAAATAATTATCTCATCATTATCATTCGGAAAAATGGAAACAAAGTTGAATCTGTTTTTAAGAGATAACAAATCGTCATATTTTCCAACAGGCATTACGTGTATAAAAGCAACCCTTTTCGTGTTACATTTATTAAGTCGCTCGCAGAGAGCATCGGCAGTAAAATGTGCACACTCGGTCACAATTAAATCGGTTTTTTCATTTACAAGCACTGAGGGAAAATCCTTTAAGGATGGGTGCATATCCCCTGTTATATAAACGTTTGCACCGTCTGCACGACACATAAAGCCGTATGATTTGCCATTTGACAGTTCCAAATGGTCTGTGACATATGAAGACACGGAAAAATCATCAGCATTATAAAATTCGCCCAAGGAAATCAGCTTGCAATCCGGATTTAAAGTGCTGTTGACCGTCTTCATATAGGTTTTCAACAATTCAATACCGCTCTGCTCGGGCATATAAACCTTGAATTGCATACCAAAGTATTCAGACAAATTAATCAAATCAAACAAGCCATTCAGGTGGTCACCGTGAAGATGTGATATGAAAACCGCCTTGATTTTTGTCAAATCGTAACCGTTTCTTACAAGCAAATCAAGAACGGGTGCACCTGCATCAAAAATATAGGCATTTCCGTTATTTGTTTCAATGAGAACGCTCTGCTGATGGCGCTCTTTTGTCGGTGCGCCAAAGCTTGTACCTAAAAACTGAATTTTCATTCTCCCACCTCATTTTTAAAAAATTATAACACCGTAATTTTTTTGTGTCAATCGAAAAACAATATCACATAAAAGCAAAAGGAACCAATCCATTTGGACCGGTTCCTTTTAAATTGGCGCGCTGAAAGGGACTTTCCCGACGCTTTGCGCCTATCGCACCGCTAAAGCGGTTTGCCCACGTCGGCAAAAACAGTCCCCCGGACTGTTTTTTTCCGCTGTCGCTCCCTCCTTGTTCGAGTCCCTATTACAAAACCAAATAAAAAAACAAACCTCAACCGCAAGGGTTGGGGTCTGTTTTTGGCGCGCTGAAAGGGACTTTCCCGGCGCTTTGCGCCTATCGCACCGCTAAAGCGGTTTGCCCACGTCGGCAAAAACAGTC
>CALDPI010000245.1 GCA_937912045.1 uncultured Clostridia bacterium | reverse complement strand
GGAGCAGGCGCGGCATTATCTGACGCGACGCATGGAGGAGCTGCGAGATGACGTTGACGAGATTGAGATGAATATGTCGGCAACCGATTGGCCCTATTCGTCCTACGGACAGCTGCTTTTCGACATATAAAATAAAACCCGACCGAGAGGTCGGGTTTTTCTTATAGTGTTTTGATTTCTGCACCGTGATTCTTTGCCTTTTCACGTATATCGCCGTGACAGGTAAAGAAAAGAATTTGATTTTTCTTGGCATACTCTGCCAAAAAGGCAATAGCGCGCTCTGTTCGGCCATCGTCATACTGTGTCAGAATGTCGTCAAGTAACAAGGGCAGAGAGTTGCCGCCTGCGGTGATTTTGGAAATCGCCAAACGCAAGCTGGTCACGCGTGCCTGCACTTAAATATTCGCTTTCAAAGGGCAGAGAGCTGCCGCGCTCTGTAACGCGCACCGA
Source organism: uncultured Clostridia bacterium (assembly GCA_937912045.1). Taxonomy (GTDB): domain Bacteria; phylum Bacillota; class Clostridia; order Oscillospirales; family Acutalibacteraceae; genus SIG589. The sequence goes on along the minus strand of CALDPI010000245.1, from coordinate 3,942 downwards.
AAAATCCTTTGCAACGGTGGCGCGGCTGTGCGCGCCTGCTGTGACGGCCGATAAAAATTCGCTTGTCAGGCGGTTGAGCTCGGGCGCAAAGTTTTGTCGCATCTCGGTGTAGGCGGCGAAGAGTGCGTCCTTTGCCGTTTCAAGTGCTTCATAGTGTGCGTTCTGCACCGCAAGCTCTTCTTCCTTTTCGGCAATCAGACGCTCAAGCGTTGCAATGCCGCGCCTGTCACCAAAAATATTCTCAAGCGCGATTTTTTCGCGCTCCAGCGTAATGTTAAGCTCGTTTATGCGCGCGCCGCACTCACTTATAAGACGTTCATATTCGGCAGGTGCTTTGAAAACCTCGTCCGTTTCGGTCTTTGCAAGGCGCCGCGTCAGCTCGTCTGTCGGTGTGTCGCAAAATGCACTTTTGGAAAGCAAAAGCGAAAGGGAAGAGAGCCTGTTTTGCTTTTGCTCCAGCAGCCTTATTCTTTCCTCAGCGGAGGCAAGCTCCACACCGAGAATTTTAAATATTTCTGCCGAAACCGTCTCCATTTCGGTCCGCAGTGTCTCCGTTTCAAGCAAAAGTCGCTCCTTTGTGCTCTTTCGCTTTTCTTCATCAGCCTTTAAAATGTTTTGTCTTTCGCTTTGCACGCGCAGTGCCGTTTCGGCCTGCGTGCAGCGCTCGCGCAGGGTCAATTCCTCTTTTTTAAGCGATAAAAGCTCCTCGCGCAGCCGCAAAGCCTCTGTGGCGGCCGTCTTGTTTTTGTTGTGATTGGTAATTCCAAGCAACAGGAAGACAATGGCAGGCGCCAGCATCGCAATAAATACGGGCGACGCAAAGAAACCGAAAATTGCCGAAAGCGTGAAAATCACCGCCGCAATAAACATATAGGTTACGTTGCCGCTTGGAAGTCCCGCATCGAGTGCTTGCAGACGGCTTTCGGTGTCGGAAATGCGCTTGGTAACCTCGGCGAGTGCCGCACGAGCTTCTTCATATTCATCTCCGGCGGTTAATATGTTTTTATAAGTTTCCACACCCTCAGGTGAAGCCGCCCCTTCGGTGAGCGCGCTTTTCTTTTCCTCCAGCCTCGCAGCGAGCACCGAGTGCCTGTTTGTGAGCTCCTTTGCGGTAAGCAGCGTATCAGACGTGACAAAGCCGAGCTCGGCTTTGAGACTTTCTGCCTCATTTCGCGAATCGAGCTCTGCGATTATGCTCGAGCGCAGCTCTGCCGTGCGGCTGTTTTCAAGCGCTTTTTGGAGGGAGGACTTTTCCTCAGTTAATTTCTTTAATAAACCGCGTGCATTCTCAATTTCCTTTTCCTTTGCAATGCGCGCATTTTCAAGAAGCTTTGTATCGTCAAGCTCTTTTTTGAGGTTTTTAATTTCGTCACCCAGCTTGTCAGATATTCCCACGTGTCTTGGGGTGCGCAGCTCGTTTTGTGCTGTGGTTATTCGTTTGGCAATCTGCTCATATCCGTCACCTGTGTCGGTGGTGTATGCCGCGGCGGCAAGCTTTGCCTCAAGGTCGGCTGTGCCGTCCTCTGAATAGGGTGGCAGACTGCCGATATATATGCTCCTCTCGAACGCCCCTGCCGAGAGCGAGAAAAACTGTTCACCGATTTCACTTCCTGCAGGTAGTGAAACGGGTGTGCCAAGTGCCTTATCAAGCAGCAAAACCTTATCACTCTTTGCGCTTTTGCCAAACTGCTTGGAGAGTGAATAGCTTTTGCCTCCATGCGAAAATTCAATGCTGCCGCCCATCTTTTCCTGTGAAAAGGGGGCGTATCTGCGGCGCAGATTAAAGCTTATGTCGGTCTTGCTTGTACCGGCTCCGTAAAACATAAGACGGATAAAGCTCATAATGGTGGTTTTTCCGTCCTCGTTGTTACCGAAAACGAGATTAAAGCCATCCTTGAAATCTATGGAATAATCCGAAAACTTTCCAAAATTTTCAATATGAATTTTTTCAATTTTCAAAGAAGCCAACCTCCCTTGCAGAAAGTGCCGCAAGTCCAAGCCTCAAAGCCTCGGAAAGCTTTTCCTTTTCGTCACCCGCGCATCCCTCAATCCGAGAGAGCATTTCGCGCACGAAAAAGCCCTTGAGCGTCTGCTCGTTTTTTATAATTTCAAGATTTTCAGCAGGGTAGGTGCAGTCGCGCGTTTTAATAAAATATACGTCGTTTGCAAGCCCTGCCGTTATGTATTCTGCATCCGGACTGAAGCTGCATTCTCCTGTAAGCTTTAGCTTAATAAGGTCACCCTCAGCACCCAAAAGCGCCGCCTTTGCCAGCGCCAGAGCACCCGTGTTGTCCGAAACGGAAGAAACGTCAACCGATACCTCTCGGTATACGCGGCGGCAGGTTTTATAAAATTTTAAATCCTGCTTACCCCCAGTCACCGTTCCAATATACACGCCCTTATTGTCAAGCTCGTCAAAGCCGAGTGGCTCGGGACAGCCGGAATATGCATAGGCTACGTCGCCGCTATATTCAATTTCGGTTCGCTTGTGTACGTGCCCCAGCGCGATATAGTCCATTCCCGTTGCGCCCAGGGCGGCAGGTGTCAGCGGATTATAGGGTCCGCCTGACAGGTCGCCGTGCATCAAAAGGATGTTAACACCCTCTTTTGCTTTTGGCAGAGAAAAGGTGTCGCTATATGCGCTTAAAAAAGGTATGCCGTGCAAAAAAACACCGCCCACCTCGATAACCTCGGGCTTTTTGAAGATATGAACGTTGTCGCTCCATACACTGCCATAGGGCGAGTCAGCGGATAAATAATCGTGGTTGCCGGGGACGACCGCCACCGTCACCTCGGGCATGGAGGCAAAGCAGGACTTGACGCTGTTTACAGCATCTGTAGATACGTTATTGGAATCAAAAAGGTCACCCGCCACAAGCAAAAGCTGTACCGCGTGCTCCTTGCAAAGTGTTTTGATTGTGGTGAGCGTGTGCAAAAGCTCCGCCCTGCGTTCTGCCGCCTTCTTGCCAAGGCTCGAAAGCTCGGCACCTATGTGCAGGTCGGCACAGTGCATTATTTTAATAGAGTTCATATAATCAGCCTCCAAGATGATTTTAACATTATAAACACCGCTTGGCAAGAAATTATTGCACAAACGGGGTTATTAGTATATAATAATAAATTGATATAGTATGTTTGGAGTGAAATTATGGATGTAAGAGTGGGCGACGTTCTTAAAATGAAAAAGAAACACCCCTGCGGAAGCGACAGATTTCTTGTCACCCGTGTGGGAATGGATTTTAAGCTACGGTGCCTTGGCTGCGAGCATGAGGTTATGGTACCGCGTGCAAAGGCAGAAAAAAGCATCAAGAGAATAGAAAGGGAAGACGGAAATGTTTGATAAATTAAAGGCGGTTGAAACCCGCTATGAAGAAATAGGACAGCTGCTTATGGACCCTGCGGTCGTATCCGACCAGGAGCAGTATAAAAAGCTGATGAAGGAGCACAAGCAGATTACTCCCGTAGTCGAAAAATACAGGGAGTATGCCGCGGCAAAAAATGCCGAGGAAGAGGCGCTTATGCTGTTGGAGGACGGCGGTCTTGATAAAGACTTCAAGGAGCTCGCACAGGAGGAGCTGTCACAGGCTAAGGAAACAATCGAGCACTGCGCAGAGGAGCTTAAGATTCTGCTTCTGCCGCGCGACCCCAACGATGACAAAAACGTTATAATTGAAATCCGCGGAGGCGCAGGCGGAGAAGAGGCAGCGCTTTTCGCCGGCTCGCTTATGCGTATGTATTCAATGTATGCCGAGGCAAGACGTTGGAAAATTGAGGTGCTCGGCGGCAACGAAACAGAGCTTGGCGGATATAAGGAAGTCAGCTTTATGATAGAGGGCGAGGGTGCATATTCCCGCTTTAAGTATGAAAGCGGTGTTCACCGCGTTCAGCGTGTGCCGGAAACCGAGGCGCAGGGAAGAATCCAGACCTCGACCGCGACCGTTG
>CALDPI010000244.1 GCA_937912045.1 uncultured Clostridia bacterium | reverse complement strand
TGTATTATGTTTTTGCATATAAAAAGTGAGAAGGTCGCGTTATAACGCGACCTTCCTTTTTCGTTTTATCTATAAAGGAATTTATATCCCTCTATTGTTTTAGAACTAGTATACTTTATTTTTGTTGCAGGAACAGAAATGACTGTCATAAGGGTATGGGCGGGGTCTATGCTTGAAATAGTTGCATATATGCCAATAGATTCACCTAGTAAAGGGTCTCCCTCTGTCACCATAATGTTACCACAATTTTTGCACTGCCAACAACAACCATTATTAAGTACTAGAGTGCTGTATGTATAATTGTATATACCGCCTGATCCGCTTGAGAGTAACTGACATATTCCATTACCACCTGAGCACGGTGTATAAACTAATGGTTCAATGTCCGTTGATGGAGGTTGTGCTGCAATAGCGCTACTTGTTGAAAAAACAAAAACAGTTAATATACAAAGTGAAATACATAATAATTTTTTCATAAGAATCTCCTTTCTATTTAAGGCGAATATAAACAGCGTTGTGAACTCTTTTTGAGTTTAAAGTGAGCGTATCATTATCAATTTCAAATGTTTGCTCAGTAGAATTTACAGAACCATCCTCTGAGATATAATCAATATAAAGAGTGTCGTCCTGTATTTTGTATCTTATATCATTTACTATTTTTATTTCTTCTGAGTCTTGATTTTCAGGGATTACTATTTCACGAACTCCTGTTCCATCTTCATTGAATGTAATGATATTATATTGGTCATATAATATGTCACCACCACCGCTTTTCCAACTGCCGACAATGGTGTTATCATTACAAGAAGAAAAGACTAGAATAATTAAAACAGACAGTAATAGATAATAAATTTTGCGCATGTTACTCACCCTTATATAATTTTATTCATAATTGCTTAAAACATCGAAATCACACCCTCTTTCTTGATTTCGTTAATATTATACCATTTTTTAACATTTTTGTATAGCTGTTGAGGTGCATAATATTACAAATAAAAAGTTGTAAGCAATATACAATTATGACTCAAAAAATAATAATTAAAAATTTTACTTTACAAATAAAAATCTCTGTGCTATAATGCATAAGCTACCGTTTACTATGCTCGGGGAGTATGCCGTATTATTACGCTTATCACCTGCCCCTTGCTTGGTTTACGGCGGACAATATAAAATGAGGTGAAGAAAATGACAAAGGAACAGAAGCAGGAAATCATCAAGACCTATGCTACTCACGAGGGCGATACAGGCTCACCTGAGGTACAGATTGCTGTACTCACAACCCGTATCAACGAGCTCAACGAGCATCTTAAGGTTCACAAGAATGACCATCATTCTCGCCGTGGACTTCTCAAGATGGTAGGTCACAGAAGAAACCTTCTCGCTTATGTAATGAAGAACGACATCGAAAGATATCGTGACATCATCAAAAAACTCGGAATTCGTAAGTAATTCCTGCAGAGCAGGCCTTTTCGGTCTGCTCTGTTATTAATGTATTGGCATTATGAAAACGGTCTTGCAGAGTTAGCAGTGAATCGATAAACCGAACGTTCGGTGTATGGATTTATTGCTAAACTGCAGACCCCAAAAGAAAATGGAGGTTAAAGAAATGTTTGAAAATTACAAGGTTTACGAAACCACTCTTGCAGGTCGTCCGTTAAAGCTTGAAACAGGCATGATGGCACAGCTTGCAAACGCAGCCGTAATGGCAACCTACGGTGACACTTCCGTTTTGTGTACCGTAACCGCATCACAGAAACCGCGTGAGGGAGTAGATTTCTTCCCCCTTTCTGTTGACTATGAAGAAAAAATGTATTCCGTTGGTCGCTTCCCCGGCGCATTTTTACGCCGCGAGGGCAGAGCAAGTGAAAAGGCAACACTCGCAGGCAGATGCATTGACAGACCCATTCGTCCTCTCTTCCCCAAGGATATGAGAAACGATTGCGCTGTTGTTGCAACCGTTATGTCGGTTGACCCCGACTGCAGCCCCGAGGTTGCAGCCGCAATCGGCGTTTCTGCCGCAATCGCAATTTCGGACGTTCCGTGGGACGGCCCGATTTCCAGCGTAAAGGTTGGTCTCTTCAACGGCGAGATTGTAATTAACCCCACACTTGAGCAGCGCGCAGTATCCGACCTTGACCTCACCGTTTCCTCAACTGCAGACCTCGTCGCAATGATAGAGGCTGGTGGTAACGAAATTGAGGATGACGTTATGTTTGACGCCATCATGAAGGGACACGAGGTTAACAAAGAGGTTGTTAAGTTTATAAACGGCATCGTTGCAGAAATCGGCAAGCCGAAGTTCAGCTTTGAATCCAGCAACCCCGACCCCGCAATTATGGCAGAAATCGAAGAATTCTGCATTGAAGACGTAAAGAAGGCGCTTGACACCGACGATAAGCTCGTGAGAGATGCCGCTCTTGCCCCGATTTATGACGCCGTTCACGAAAAGTTTGACGAGCGTTTTGAAGGACAGGAGGCCAAGCTTGACGAGATTATGTATCTTGTTCAGAAGCACGTCGTACGCGATTGGCTCAAGAACGAGCACAAGCGTGTTGACGGACGCGGCATTGACGATATCCGCCCGCTTGACGCAAAGGTAGATTTACTTCCCAGAACACACGGCTCGGGTATGTTCACCCGTGGTCAGACACAGGTTCTCTCGGTTGCAACACTCGCACCCGTAAGCGAAGCACAGAAGCTCGACGGCCTTGATGAACAGGTTGAGAAGAGATATATCCATCATTACAATTTCCCGTCCTACTCGGTTGGCGAAACCAAGCCCAGCCGCGGCCCTGGCCGTCGCGAAATCGGTCACGGTGCACTTGCAGAGCGCGCTCTGCTCCCTGTAATTCCGTCGGTTGACGACTTCCCCTATGCAATCCGCGTAGTGTCGGAGGTTCTCTCCTCCAACGGCTCAACCTCGCAGGCTTCTATCTGTGGTTCTACACTGGCACTTATGGCTGCCGGCGTTCCGATTAAGGCTCCCGTTGCAGGTATTTCCTGCGGTCTTATCACAGGTGACGAGGGCGTATATGGCGACTTTATGACAATGGTCGACATTCAGGGTCTTGAAGATTTCTATGGCGATATGGACTTTAAGGTGGCAGGTACTCACAAGGGTATCACCGCTATCCAGATGGACCTCAAGGTTCACGGTCTCACACCCGAAATCATCAAGGAGGCCTTTGCAAAGACCAATAAGGCACGTAAATACATTCTCGATGATATTATGCTCCCCGTAATCGGCGAGCCGAGAGCAGAGCTCTCTCCCTATGCACCCAAGATGCTTACCACAAAGATTGACCCCGCAAAGATTGGTGACGTTATCGGTAAGCAGGGCAAGGTTATCCAGTCAATTCAGGAGCAGTGCGATTGCACCATCAATATTGAGGAAGACGGTCACGTATTTGTTGCAGGTCTTGATATTGAAAAGGCTAAGCAGGCTATCGGCATTGTAGAGCTTATCGCAAACGACCCCGAAATCGGTGCTTTCTATAACGGAAAGGTAACCCGTCTTATGTCTTTCGGTGCCTTTGTTGAAATCGCACCCGGAAAAGAGGGACTTGTCCACATCAGCAAGCTCGACGTTAAGCGTGTTGAAAACGTAGAGGACGTTGTTGCAGTCGGCGACCAGGTTATCGTTAAGGTAACAGAGATTGACGACCAGGGCAGACTCAACCTCTCCCGTCGTGACGCTCTCATTGAAAAAATGGGTATGGTACCCGAGGATGACGGCGAAGAACCGGCAGAGCGCAAGCCGCGCAGACGTCAGGGCTTTGACCGCAACCGCAGAAAGTAAAATCAAAGAGGCTCAAGGTGAAAACCTTGGGCCTTTTATTTTTGCTCTCAGACCGTCGGGAGTGCAGCGCCGCTCGCCGCGTATGAGAAAGCAGGGTAGGGCATTCTCGGTTTCATTTTTTCCAATACACTTATGAATTGCCGCCAAGAGCAAACGGTCGCACCGCTTGCCTTTTATAATGACTTCGTCACCGCACAATCCGTAGCCGCCCTCGCCAATGATGGCAAACTTGTCGGGCGTGCTGCACATTCCGCCCGTGCCAAAGGGCGAAAACACCGCAGAAAACGAAAAATCAGGGCTAAGCGTATCTATTATAACGGGCGATGCACCCACCACCTGCAAAAGCCGTCCGTTTATACGCTCATAAGCCTTTGGCGCACGCGTAAGTACATATAAGGCTCGGACTTTTGTGAGAGGCTTTTCAATATACTCGCATAAGCGTCCGTCCCTGTCGATAATCAGCGCGCGTTCCGTACCCGATATTACGTAAGAAAAGGTGTTTATAAGCAGCCATAGGTCAAAGCTTTCGGTTGAAAGCTTTCTTTTTCTCTCTTTTGGAAATAGGGGAATATCCTCACAAACAATCGGAAAATGCCCCCTTGGGTCACAAAGGCGCACAGCGCGTGATACGCTTTTTGGTCTTGCCCTGCCGCGAAAGAGCACCTCAAAATAAAACCCGCGCCGAAGTGTGATTTTGTTTATAACGCACCGCCGCTTTAAATTTTTTACTTGCTGTTTTATATATACGAACACCGAAGAATGCCTCCCGTCACTTGACAAAACACCTAAAATATAATATGATAATTCTGTACGTAATATTAAGAGTAAGTATGATTAACAACAGAAATAAAGGGTGTTATTATATATGGCGATATTGGTAAAATTCAGAAAAACCGTAATGGCCACAATCAAGGTGCTTATGACCTTGTCAATCGCTTTTGGCTTCATTGCGGCTTGGCAGTGGGGATATACAGAGGCAATGTTTGCAAGAAACGGTAACTATCTTGTTATGTTTGCCTATCTCTTCATTTTCTTAATATTTGTAAAGCTTTACGGCGGCTTCCGCATCGGAATTTTGCGTCTGCACGAGTTGCTTTACAGTATGTCCATTGCCATTGTGTTTACAAACTTCCTTATGTATATCGTTTTGTCCCTCGTTGCGCGTGAGCTTTTGTCACCACAGCCGGTAATAATTGCCACGATATATCAGATTTTTGTGGCAGGGCTTGACCTTTATTGCGCAAACAGCGTGTATTTTTCCATCTTCCAGCTGCGTCATATTCTTGCAATATACAGTGGGGAAGAGGGCAAAACCGTAATAAGCAAAATGTCCAAAATACGTGAGCGTTATTCCATCGACAAGGCAATCTCCATAAACGATATGTCCATTGTCGAGGTCGAGGCAGAGATTGATAAATACGACGTTATTCTGATTTGTGACCTTGACAGTGCCCGCAAGGACGAGCTTCGCACCTATTGCTACGCCAAGCGCAAGAGAATATACACCCTTCCGTCCACAAACGATATTATCCTGAGTGGTGCGGTGCAGAGTCAGGTTTTCGATACACCGCTTCTTATGTGCAAAAATTACAATCTCACAATGGAGCAGATGATTGTAAAGCGCGTTATGGATATCGTCGTGTCGGCGGTAATGCTGCTTGTGGCAAGTCCCATAATGCTCGTCACTGCAATAGCTATCAAGCTGTGCGACGGCGGACCCGTATTTTTCAAGCAGAACAGGGTTACGCTAAACGGCAAGATTTTCAACGTTCTCAAGTTCCGCTCTATGATTGTCAATGCCGATAAGGACGGCGTCAAGGGCGCAACCGATAACGACAGTAGAATAACCCCCGTCGGCAAGATTATTCGTGCCTGCCGCGTGGACGAGCTGCCTCAGCTTATCAACATATTAAAGGGCGATATGTCACTTGTTGGTCCCCGACCGGAGCGCACAGAGCATGTTTATATGTACACCGAAAAATATCCCGAGTTTGACCTTCGCCACCGCGTGAAAGGCGGCCTCACAGGTTACGCACAGATATACGGAAAGTATAACACAACGCCCAAAGATAAGCTTATGATGGACCTTATATATATCGAAAAATATTCAATTCTTTTGGATTTAAAGCTTCTGTTTATGACCTTTAAAATTCTCTTTATGAAGGAGAGCACGGAGGGCTTCAAGGAAGAGGAGAGCGATAATGATGAAAACTAACGTAACACTCGTTGTAATGGCAGCAGGAATGGGCAGCCGCTTTGGCGGACTCAAACAGATAGAGCCTGTCGGAAGAAAGGGCGAGGCCTTGCTCGACTTTTCGGTTTACGATGCTAAGAAAGCAGGCTTTACCAAGGTTGTTTTTGTAATTAAAAAGGCGATTGAAAAAGAGTTTAAGGAAATCGTTGGCAGGAGGGTCGAAAAGGTGCTCCCCGTCGAATACGTTTATCAGGAAACGTATAAATTGCCAAAGGGCTATGAGTGCCCTGCCGAGCGTGAAAAGCCGTGGGGAACAGGCCACGCAATTCTACTCTGCGCAGACGCAGTGAAGGAGCCCTTTGCAGTAATCAACGCAGACGATTATTACGGCCCCCACGCATATAAGCAAATTTATAATCAGCTAACCGCAGAGGGTGATGATTATTGTATGGTCGGCTTCCGCCTTGCTAACACCCTCACCGATAACGGCCACGTTTCACGCGGTGTCTGCAAAACCGAAAACGGCTTACTCACCGATATTGAGGAATATACAAAAATCAAGGACTGCAAATATACACTTGACGACGAGACCTGGCACGACATCTCGGGCGATACCGTCGTTTCAATGAATATGTGGGGCCTAAAGCCCGACGTGTTCGACTATCTCTTGCGTGATTTTAAAGAGTTCTTGGACGAAAAGCTGACCGTTCCGAAAGCGGAATTTTATTTGCCTGCCGTTATGGATAAGCTCATTAAAAACGGTGAAAAGAAAATCCGCGTCCTCGTCGCAGAGGATAAGTGGTACGGCGTTACGTATAAAGAGGATAAGGACGACGTCGTAAATGCCATCGGCAAAATGATAGACGACGGAATGTATGAGGGTATGTAAATAAAAAACAGGGCCGTGAGGCTCTGTTTTTTATTTAAATTGCAAATTTTTTGTTAAAATATAAACAAATTGTTGCATACCCATTTTCTTTATAGTATAATGTATGTGGTGAAAATTGCTATATTTTTTTAGGGGGTCACTAAAATGACAGAAAACAAAACCGTCAATAAATGGCTCGACGAGGTTAAAGAGCTTTTAACTCCGGACGAGGTTGTTTGGATAACAGGCGATGAGGCTCAGCTTGACGAGCTCAGAAAAACCGCCGTTGCCACGGGTGAAATGATAAAACTCAACGAGGAGAAGCTTCCCGGCTGCTACCTCCACAGAACACAGCCTAACGACGTTGCACGCGTTGAGGACCGTACATTTATCTGTGCAAAAACAAAGGAAAACGCGGGTCCCACAAACAACTGGTGCGACCCCGACGAAATGTATAAAAAGCTTTACGATATTGCTCGCGGCAGCTACAAGGGCAGAACAATGTATATCATTCCGTTCTCAATGGGCCCTGTTGGTTCGCCCCTTGCAAAAATCGGTATTGAGGTTACAGATTCTATCTACGTTGTTCTCAATATGGTCATTATGACCCGCGTAGGTAAAGAGGTTCTCGACGTTCTCGGCGACAGCAACGACTGGGTTCGCGGCCTGCACTGCAAGTGCGACGTTGACCCCGAAAAGCGTTACATCTGCCAGTTCCCCGAGGATAATACCATCATCTCTGTAAACTCTGCATACGGCGGAAACGTTCTTCTCGGTAAGAAGTGCTTCGCTCTTCGTATCGCTTCCTATCTTGGACGCAAGGAAGGCTGGATGGCAGAGCACATGCTCATCCTCGGCATCAAG
>CALDPI010000243.1 GCA_937912045.1 uncultured Clostridia bacterium | reverse complement strand
ATAAGGGGAACGGTATTGACGAAAAGATTTTAGATAATATCACCGACCAGATTATCGCCGTTAAAAATTTAGGCGTAGAAATTGGAATCATCGTGGGCGGTGGAAACTTCTGGCGTGGTAGGCAGGGTAGAGAAATGGATAGAACTACCGCAGACCATATGGGAATGCTCGCGACCGTTATCAATTCTTTGGCACTCTGTGACGAGTTGGAGAAGCTTGGCACAAAGGCGAGAGTGCTTACCGCAATCAGCATGCCGCAGATTGCCGACCTTTACACCAAGCGTGACGCTGTTGAGGCTCTCGGCAAAGGCGAGGTTGTAATCTTCGGTTGCGGAACGGGCAGTCCCTTCTTCTCAACCGATACAACAGCCGCACTCAGAGCGGCAGAAATCGGTGCCGACGTAATCTTCAAGGCAACAAATGTTGACGGTGTTTACGACAGCGACCCCAAGAAGAATCCGAATGCCGTTAAATATGATTCGCTCGCGTTTATCGACGTGCTCAAACAAGGCCTGCACGTTATGGACAGCACAGCCGCATCACTTTGTATGGATAACAACATTCCTGTTCTCGTCTTCAACCTCAACGATACCGAAAACATCATTCGCGCTATCGAGGGACAGACCGTTGGAACAATAGTAAAATAAAAGGAGAAAAAAGTATGGATACAGTATTACTCACCTGTGAAGAAAAAATGGAAAAATCAATAGCCGCGCTCGAACGTGACTTTGGCACCGTCCGCGCAGGACGTGCAAACCCCTCGGTGCTCGACCGTGTAAGCGTTGACTATTACGGCGCACCAACCCCCATCAATCAGATGGCGGCAATTTCCGTTCCGGAGCCGCGTCTTTTGCAGATTCAGCCTTGGGATGCATCCACCCTTAAGGATATTGAAAAGGCAATCAACGCATCGGATATCGGCATCAATCCGCAGAACGACGGCAGAGTAATCCGCCTTGCATTCCCTCCGCTGACAGAGGAGCGCAGACGTGAGCTTGCAAAGGACATTCGCCGTATGGCAGAGGACAGCAAGGTTGCCGTTCGCTCCATTCGCCGCGATGCCATTGAAAAAATCAAGGCTCTGCGCAAGTCAAACCAGATAACAGAGGATGACCAGGCCGCAGGTGAAAAGGACGTGCAGGAGCTTACAGATAAGTTCTGTAAAGAGATTGACACCCGCACCGACAAAAAAGAAAAAGAAATAATGGAAATATAACCTTATTCCCACCGGATAGTTTGTCTGGTGGGTTTTTGGAAGTGGGAGTTTTTAAATATGCCGCTTTTTGCTAAAAAGAAGAGGGAAGACCGCGTACTGCCAACGCACATCGCCATAATAATGGACGGCAACGGAAGATGGGCAAAACGCCGCCGTCTTCCGCGCACCGCAGGACACGCCGCAGGCAGCAAGAATTTTAAGGATATTGCAAGATATTGCAACAAAATCGGTCTTAAATATCTTACGGTCTATGCCTTTTCCACCGAAAACTGGAAAAGACCGGCCGAGGAAGTCAACAATATAATGGGCATCTTCCGCCAGTATTTAAAGGATACCGAAAATTTTAAGGACGAAAACATACAGCTTCAGTTCATCGGCGACAGAACCCCTCTGCCCGACGATATTGTAAAGCTGATGGAAAAGGCCGAGGCCGACTCTAAAGATTATACGGGAATGCATCTCAACATCGCCATAAATTATGGCGGCAGGGATGAAATTGTGAATGCCGTTAAGCGCATTGTGGAAAGCGGTGTGTCCCCGTCGGATATCAACGAAGAGCTGATTTCGGAAAATCTTTATACCACAGGTCAGCCCGACCCCGATTATATCATTCGTCCAAGCGGCGAATACCGCCTGTCCAACTATCTTATTTGGCAGTCGGCATATGCAGAATATTGGTTTTCCGACGTGCTCTGGCCCGATTTCAGACCAAAGCATTTAGAGGAAGCCATTGATGAGTACAACAAAAGAAACCGTCGTTTCGGCGGGCTTTAAGAGGTAATTTATGAAGACAAGAATTATATCGGGCGTGGTTGCGTCGCTGTTGTTTATCGGTGTGATTTTAATAAGCACAGACACCATATTGCCCACAGGCTTTCCACTTGTTTTAACACTTGTGCTGTCGGCACTTTCGGCGGTCGGCGCATACGAATTGTTGCATAATACAGGCATTGTAAAAAATAATATTATAGCAGGGCTCTCTTGTGCCTTTGCGTTTTTGCTTGTGCCTGCGTTTTCGCTTTACGGCGCCATGGCGGGCATCACGCTTTATTTCGGCTTCGTTGCAATAATTCTCACCGTGTCGCTTACGGTGCACGATAAAACCTCATACGCGGAGCTTGTTGCCGCGCAGGCATATACGCTCTTTTTGGGATATTCCTTTTACTGCCTTGATAACATAGTCCGCAATTACGGAAAGTTTGCATTTTTGCTGGTGTTCATTTTCGCTTGGGGCACCGACGTGTTCGCTTATTTTTCGGGTGTGTTCCTCGGCAAGCATAAGCTTTGCCCCGCGCTCAGTCCCAAAAAGACGGTCGAGGGTGCTGTTGGCGGTGTAATCGGCTGTGTTATCTGCACAGTTGCGGCCTGCGTCGCACGCAATGCTACAGGGGGCGACGTTAATATAATTGCCTTTATACCTGCGACCGTTGCATTTTCGGTGTTCGGAATGGTTGGCGACATAAGCGCGTCATATATAAAGCGTGCCGTCGGCATTAAGGATTACGGCAATATAATGCCGGGCCACGGCGGCGTGGTAGACCGTTTTGATAGCGTGCTGCTGATTGCACCCGTATACCACGCGATGCTTTATTGGCTGCCGCTGATTAACAGTTAGGATTTGAAAAAATGAAAACAATTTCAGTTTTAGGCTCAACAGGCTCTATAGGCACACAGGCTCTCGACGTTGCACGTGCGGGCGGATATAAGGTTTGTGCCCTTGCCGCAGGAAGCAATATAAAGCTTGCCGAACAGCAGGCGAGAGAATTTTCACCGCGAATTGTTGCGGTGTTTGACGAACAGGCTGCGCGCGACCTTAAGGTCCGTCTCGCCGATACCGACATACAGGTCGTATCAGGGGAGGATGGCGTCTGCCTCGCCGCCGCGTGTGACGAAGCGGATACCGTGCTCAATGCAATCGTTGGCATAGCGGGTCTCAGACCCACACTCGCTGCAATCGGCAAAGGAAAAACCCTTGCCCTTGCAAACAAGGAATCGCTCGTTACGGGCGGCACCCTTGTCACAAATTTGGCAAAAGAAAATGGTGTCAGCATCCTGCCTGTCGATAGTGAGCATTCGGCAATCTTCCAGTGTATGCAGGGCCTGCCCGAAAACTCCTTAAAAAAGATAATTCTCACCGCGTCGGGTGGACCTTTCTTTAATAAAACCAGAGAAGAACTAAAAAACGTCACAGTGGCAGATGCGCTTAACCATCCAAACTGGAGTATGGGACGGAAAATCACAATAGACAGCGCCACGCTTATGAACAAGGGCTTTGAGGTTATCGAGGCGGTGCATCTTTTCTCGGTCTCCGCCGACGATATTGAGGTGCTGGTGCACAGACAGAGCATTGTTCATTCGGCGGTTGAAACGGTCGACGGTGCCGTCATTGCACAGCTCGGCACCGCCGATATGCGCCTGCCGATACAGTACGCGCTGACCTACCCCGAAAGAACCCCATGCCCCTGTAAGCCGCTGTCCCTCTCGGATGTGGGAACCCTTACCTTTGCAAAGCCCGACAGAGAAAACTTCCCCTGCCTTGACCTTTGCATAAAGGCCTCCTTGCAGGGTGGACTTAAAACGGCGGCGGTAAACGGCGCAAACGAGGCAGCGGTTGACCTGTTTTTGAATAACAAAATCAGTTTCCTGCAGATAGCAGAGCTTGTTTCCCGCGCCTGTGACGCACAACCGAGCGTTGAGAGCTTCACAATCGACGACGTATTCGAGGCAGACCGCGCCGCAAGAGAAATTGTATACAGTAGTAGGTGATTGATATAGTTGCGTTTTTTTCATCCGTTTGGCCCTATGTTGTGGCGGTTTTAATGTTTTTGCTTCTAATCCTCGTGCACGAGCTGGGGCATTTTGTTGCCGCAAAGTCGGTCGGTGTCAGGGTTAACGAGTTTTCGGTCGGCTTCGGCCCAAAGCTTCTGTCAAAAAAGTGGGGCGAGACCACCTATATGTTAAAGCTCATACCCTTCGGCGGCTATTGCGCAATGGAGGGCGAGGATGAAGACAGCAACGATGAAAACGCGTTCTGCAACAAGCGTGCCTTGAAGCGCGCGATTGTGGTCGTGGCGGGCGCTGTTTTCAATATGCTTTTGGGATTTTTAATTGTGGCAGTAATGTTGCTTCCGCAGGAGCGCTTTACAAGCACACAGGTGGCAGAGTTTGCCGAAAATGCCGTCAGCGTCAACAGCGGACTAAGGGTTGGCGATAAAATCATCTGCGTTGACGGAAGACGTGTTTTCACAACCTATGATTTGAGCTATACCTTTACGGGCGTCAAGGACGGCACCGTTGATATGACCGTCCTGCGTGACGGCAAAAAGGTGCAGCTTTCCGATGTTAAGTTTAACACGAAGGAAGCCGAGGGTATGTCATATATCGCGGTGGATTTCTGGGTTGAGGGCATTGATAAAACCCTTGGTAGCTTCGTGGCAGAAACGGCAAAAATGACCCTTTCCTACGGCCGCGTGGTGTGGTTTTCTCTCATTGATTTAATAACGGGAAAATACGGCATTAGCGCGGTTTCGGGCCCTGTTGGTGTCACAGCCGCAATCGGCTCGGTCGCAAAGCAGAGCATAATGGATATATTGCCGATTATGGCACTCATAACCATAAACCTCGGTATATTTAATCTGTTGCCGCTGCCTGCACTTGACGGTGGAAGACTGCTTTTTATATTAATTGAAATGATTTTCAGAAAACCCGTCCCGCAAAAATATGAGGGACTCGTCCATACGATAGGCTTTGTACTGCTTATATTGATTATGATTGCGATAACCGCAAAGGATATTTGGTCTTTGGTGGTGTAAGGATGTATAAAAGAGAAAATACAAGACAGGTAAAGGTGGGTAAATATAAGCTTGGCGGCGGAGCCGACGTGCTCATTCAGTCAATGCTTTGTAAACCTGCGCACGATTTTTCAGGTAACGTGGAACAGGCAAAGGCGCTCGAAAAAGCAGGGTGCGAGATTATTCGTGTTTCGGTGCCCGATATGGAAACCGTAAAGCTTATTCCTTTGCTTAAAGAGGCGGTGTCGGTTCCAATCGTCGCGGATATCCACTTTGATTATAAGCTCGCTCTCGAAAGTGCGGCGGCAGGGGTGGATAAAATTCGCATAAACCCCGGTAATATTGGCGATGATGAAAAGGTGCACGCCGTCGTAAAGGCCTGCGCAAAAAGGGAAATTCCCATCCGCATTGGTGTAAACTCCGGCTCGGTCCAGAAGGAAATTCTGGCAAAATACGGTGCACCCACACCCGAAGCGTTGGTTGAGAGCGGACTTTACCATATATCACTGCTTGAAAAATTTGATTTTAATGACATTGTCTTGTCGCTCAAATCTTCAGATACAAAAATTATGTACGATACGTACACCCTCGCGGCAGAACGCTGTCCATATCCGCTTCACCTCGGCGTGACCGAGGCAGGAACGAGTAAAATGGGCACCATTCGTTCTGCGGCAGGCATAGGCGGACTTCTGCTTTCGGGCATTGGTGACACCATCCGCGTGTCCCTCTCCGGCGACCCCGTCCCCGAGGTCGCGGCAGGCATCAACATCCTGCGCGCCATCGGTCTGCGCAAGGACGCCGTAAACATCGTCTCC
>CALDPI010000242.1 GCA_937912045.1 uncultured Clostridia bacterium | reverse complement strand
GTTGTAGTCGATGGAAAAGCCTCCCTGTTTTCTGCGCACAGCGTTACCTGAAAGTCCACCCATACTTCACTTTGGCTAAAGCTCTTTGGCGAGCGTGCATATATAATAAACGATGATAAGCCGGCCATCCGTATGGTTGACGGAAAATTTTACGTTTACGGCACACCTTTCAGCGGCAAGCACGATATAAGCCGCAATACCAAGGCGGAGCTGGGCGGAATATGCTTTATTGAGCGTGCCGAGCAAAACAGCATATCCAAAATGGATATGAACGAAGTAATATATAATATGCTCACACAGACACTCAGACATTTTCCAAAAGAGCGAATGGATAAAATGCTGGAGCTGCTTGATAAGCTTTTAAGAAACGTCGGTGTGCACAAGCTTTGCTGCAATATGGATATCAGTGCGGCAAAATTATCATATGAAACAATGAGTGGTGAAAAAATAGATGGCTGATTTGGTTAGTCTCGGCGATATGCTTCCTGCCATGCTCGAAACGTTTAATTCCGACGGGGAAGTGAGCTTTATTTCAAAGGGCAGCAGTATGTATCCGATGCTTAGAAACGGCGTGGATACTGTTATTCTTCAAAAGCCGAGTTTCCCTCTAAAAAGGTATGATATACCTCTTTATATACGCGGAGACAAAAAATTCGTGCTGCACAGAATTATTAAAATCAAGAATGGCAATTATATAATTCGCGGCGACAACTGCACTTATATTGAGACCGATATAAAGGATGAAAACGTTGTCGCTGTTTTAAAAGCCTTTATACGCAACGGAAAAACCTATTCTGTAAATGATTTTGCATATAAAATATACAGCCGAATCTGGAGTAATTCTTTGTTTTATTTTATGCACAAACGTGCATTTCGCAAGCTTAAAAGAATTATTAAGAAAATAATAAACCGTCATTGAAAAATCAATGACGGTTTTAATTTTATCTTTCTTCGCGGAAGTAGGGAAGTCCGAGAGAGGCAGGGGGCTGTGTTTCGCGTTTTTTGCGCATACTCATTATTGTAAGAATAATGATTGTTACAACGTACGGCAAAATCTTGAGCAGCTCTTGGTCTTTTGTGCTGAGATTTAAAAGGAATGGTCCGATAACGTAAAGCGCACCGAAAATCATAGAGCCGGGGATTGCAATGTTTGGACGCCAAACAGCGAATATTACCAACGCAACTGACAACCAACCGAACTGGTCAAGAATGTTGTTTTGCCAGTTTGCCGCTGCGAAGTCCATAACGTAGTAAAGTCCGCCCATACCGGAAATTACACCGCCAAGGCAGGTGGCAACGTATTTGTATCTGTCAACGTTAATTCCCGCCGCATCAGCAGTTGCAGGTGCCTCGCCTACAGAACGCAGGTTAAGACCAACCCTGGTTTTTGTAATAACAAAAGAAACTACAATAGCAATTATTATTGCCAGATATGTCATAAATCCGTAAGAGAGGAAGATATCACCGAAAACACCCAGCTTATCTGCAAAGGGGAGAGGTGTTCTGTATGCCTTTCCTATTTCGGGGAATGCGGCAATACCTGTGCCACCCATACGCTGATTGATTATGCTTCCGACAAAGTTGCTTATACCAACGCCAAAGGTTGTTAGTGCAAGACCTGTAACGTTCTGGTTTGTTTTAAGAGTTATTGTTAAGAAGCAATAAATGAGCGTGGTCAGCAGTGAGCCGACAATACAGCAAGCGAGTGTTATTAAAATACTGATAAGAGGATTAAAAGTAACACCCGAACGTGTGTAAAAGTATGCACCGGCAATTCCGCTGATAGCACCAGATGCCATAATACCCGGTGTTCCGAGATTAAGGTTACCTGATTTTTCTGTGATGATTTCACCGGTCGAGCCTAAAAGCAGGGTAGAACTGAGTCGTATAGATTGTTGAATAAAGGTTATCAACATTTGAAAATTCATGACTATTCTCCCTTCTTTGAACTGCGAAAATTGATTTTGTATCTTGTGAAGAACTCACACGCAATGATTGAGAAAATAACAATCGCTGTGAGAATATCACCGATACTGTTGTCAATTCTGAAAGCAGATGTTGCAAATTTACTTCCAACACTGAGGAACACAATAAGCATTGAAACGGGTATCATTAAAAGCGGGTTGAACTTTGCCATCCAGGAAACCATAATTGCGGTAAAGCCCTGTCCGCCAACGATTGATGAGTTAATGGAGTGCTTGTCGCCAGCCACAATCATAAAGCCGGCAAGTCCGCAGATTGCACCGGATAAAGCAACCGTGCGTAAAATAACCTTTTTAACGTTGATGCCGATATATCTTGCTGTGTTTTCGCTCTCGCCAACAACCGAGATTTCATAACCCTGTTTGCTGTATTTGAGGTAGATGAACATAAAAATAACAACAGCAGTTACAATTAAAATGTTGAAGATATAATTGCGGCCAAACAGGTCAGGAAGATAACCGTAGCCCGTGCGCTCGTTTATAATTCCAAGGTCACTTCGGCCGGATTTGTCCTTTACCATAATGAAATACGAAACGAGCGTCATTGCCACGTAGTTCATCATAAGAGTGAAAAGCGTTTCATTGGTGTTCCAAAGGGCCTTACAAATAGCGGGTAGAATAGCCCATAGGGCACCAATCAGCACGCTTGCCAAAACCATAATGATAAGCAAAACCGTGTTATCCACCATACCGCCGAACTCAATCATACAGAAAGCCGAAGCAAGACAGCCCATAAGGACCTGACCCTCTGCGCCGATGTTCCAGAACTTCATCTTAAACGCCGGTGTAACAGCAAGCGAGATGCACAGAAGAATTGCCATTATATGGACCGATTCCATATACTTTTTGTTAATACCTGAGTTTGCAATCGGTGTTCCGATAACACCCTCAAACATTGATTTAAATATCTGCAAGGGGTTAGAGCCGGTAACAACAAATATAAGCGTTGCGCTGAGAAGAAGGGCGATTACAATACCAATAAAATGTATAAGTGCGGATTTTGCAAAACCAATATCATCGCGTTTGGTTATATGTATTAAGGGCTCGCGGTTAGCCTTAATTTTTTTCTCAGCCATTCTGTTCACCTCCGTGCGATTTTGTCATCAGAAGTCCAATTTCTTCCTTAGTGGTGTTGCGACTGTCGACAATTCCTGTGATTTGGCCCGAGCCGATAACAAGAATTCTGTCGCAAAGCTCAATCAAAACGTCAAGGTCTTCGCCGACAAATATGACAGCAACACCTTTTTTCTTCTGTTCATTAAGCAGATTATAAATTGTGTAGGAGGAGTTAATATCAAGTCCTCTTACGGGGTATGCCGCCATGAGCACGGTGGGTGCGGCTGCGATTTCACGGCCGACAAGTACCTTCTGAACGTTGCCGCCGGAGAGACGGCGGACAGGGGTCTCGGTGGAGGGGGTCACCACTTCCAACTCCCGGATCACCTGCTCGGCATCCTCTCTGCCCACCTTGCGGTTGACGAAAATGCCGGGTCCGTTGGAATACTTCTTCAGGATCATATTGTCCGTAATGGACAGGGAGGGGGCCAGACCCATACCCAGCCGGTCCTCGGGGATGAAGGACATGGAGATGCCCTTTTCCAGAATGGCCTTGGGGGACAGACCCACGATGTTCTCACCCTTGTGGATCATCTGGCCCTTCTCCAGAGGACGAAGGCCCGCGATCGCTTCGCACAGCTCCTTCT
>CALDPI010000241.1 GCA_937912045.1 uncultured Clostridia bacterium | reverse complement strand
ATATTTCTTTGCAATATCCCAGACGTTTTCGCCCTTTGTGGCAAAATATATCACAAGCGAGCATTCATTACAGGGCTTGCAGGAATCACACTCCAACAGCTCCGCTTCGGTAAGGACGCTGATTTGTTTGACCTCAGATATTGCAGCAGAAACAGAAAGAGAAACACAGACCTCAATACAATCATCACCCGCAAGCGTATAGCTAACGCTGCCGCAGGTTATTGTCGGCTCACAGCGCAGATTTTCGGGCATGGAATTTAAGGCTGTCTTATACTCAAAATCAATCGGTCGTTCAAAATAATTAATTTCATCAGAACTGTTTTCGGCAAACATACTAACCGTCACCGTTCCCGAAATGATAACGTCGTTTTCTTCCAGTCGATATCCCTTAGAGGCGCAGGTGCACCACATATCAATTACGTTTTTGATATCACCGTCAGAAAATTCGAGCTTTTTTCTGCACATATAGTTATCGGTTATCTTATCAACAACCTTTTGAAACTGCGTATTTGTGTTTTTAAGATTAAGATTGTACTTAGGCGAATAGGCATCGTAAATGACCGAAACGTCATTATTGCAAACCGCCGATGCGCACAAGCATATTTTTGCATTCAAAATAAAGCTGCGCGAGCCGCCGTCATACGCGCTGCGCGGTTTAACCTCTAAAAATGCAACACTTGGTATTATCTCACATTCACAGTCTTCTGTCACACCCTCAATGTCAATAATCTGACTGAAAGGAATAGTGGCGGAATATTTTTCGGTTCTGCATTTTTCGTCGGCACAGAGGTAAAGAATGTCGGCAGAAAGCTCACCCTTGACAATGATTTTATCATTAATCATTTTATGACTTATAATCGTAGGCATAACGTCATAACGAAGAACCGAATCAATGGAGCATTGTCCTGCTCCCACCTCCAATTCTTCTTCAATTATTATGTTTTTCTCAACACAATTAATCGGTAAGGTTGTGGGAGTGTCACCCCTGTTAATAAACACGTTTGGGTCGTCAATATCCGAAATAATTTCGGCAGATTTTTTGCACAAACCACGAATATGCATATCAACCACGCTGTGTACGCTTATTCGGTGCTGATTTACGGCACGCGCATTAAGATATCCGCATTTTGCGTGCGCAGTTATGCTTGAACATTCAAAATCCGCACCCAAATCGAGAGATTTGGAAAAAGAAACAACCTCCTCAAAGCAATGAATTTGGTTGCCTCCATCAAGAAAAACGACGCTGTAGCAGGCATTGCCCTCTATAACAAGCGTTTGTCCGCTGACACTTTTTGAAGAAACGCGCGGAACAAGCGAGGAACGCAAAATTTTATGCACCTCTCCGCAATAATCGGGAATGTTGACGTCAAAATCTACGCCGTGCTCAATGTTTTGATTAATGCACGTATCATTTGTGCACACCATGCTGCGTGTTATATTAAGCTCCATAGTATCTTACTCCTTAAACAAATGTGTTAATAGATACTATGCATTTTTTTAAAATATTAGTACTATTTACGTGTGCGTTTAAATACGTCGGTGGGAAGCTGTGCAAGAACAACCGCTGCAAACATCAAAAAACAGCCGACGTATTCCCTCAGTTGCATTCTGTCACCAAGCAGCACTGCACCAGAAATAACACTGAAAACCGATTCAAGACTTAAAAGCAAGGTAATAACCGTGGGGTTAGAATCTTTTTGAGCAAGTATTTGCAAAGTGTATGCAATTCCGCTCGAGAAAATGCCGACATAAAGAATGGGCAGAGCACAATTTAATATTGCAGAAAAATCAAAGTGTTCAAATACTACCATACCAAAAAAAGAAAGCACGGTTGTTGTGGCAAACTGCACACACGAAAGCTTAATACCGTCAACACGTGAGGAGTAATGGTCAATAAGTAAAATTTGAATTGAGAAAACGAAGGCGCAAAGAATTAAAAGGATATCACTTTTTTGAACCGAAAAATCGCCCTTGACGCAGAGAAAATACAAACCAAAAACCGCAATAACAACGCTAATCCAAACAGTTATAGGCGCCCTTTTCTTAAGAAAAATACTTAAAATCGGTACGATAACAATATAAAGCGCTGTGATAAATCCCGCTTTTCCGGCCGCTGTGTCCGAAAGGCTTGCCTGCTGCAACGCGGTTGCAACGGTAAGCGCAGTGCCGCAAAGGACACCACCCACAAAAAGACTTTTTTTCGAAGTCTTTTGCGTTTCTGTTTCCTTTTTCTTAAAGAAAGACAAAATTAAAATAATAGCCGATAAGAAAACGGTTGCAACAAGCGAGCGCGACATATTAAATGCAAAGGGCGTTACCGTATCAGCACCTACACTCTGTGCAACAAAGGCGGTGCCCCAGATAAAAGCCGCTATAATGGCATAAAAATTTTGTTTTTTCATTTTATACTCCCTCTAAATCAAAGACGGGTATATATTCCGTGCTTGAACTGTCAGTATCCTGAATATATGTGTAAAAAAACTGCTTTTCTGCAAGATAGTCACACACTTTATCATATTCCCTTTTGGTAACCCTGCGGTTAATTTCCTTATATTTTTCTGCCTTGTCAAACGGTACGTATTGTGACATTAAAGAAAACACCGCTTTCGGACATTCTTTTTCTGCCCAATCAATAATCTCTATGGCGTCCTTTGTTGATGAGGGCAAAAGCAAATGGCGGATAATAACGCCCTTTTGCATTATTCCGTCGGCAGAAAACACAGGTGTGCCGAGTCGCTCGTGCGCAGCCTTTATAACTTTTGTAGCAACATCAAAATAGCCATCGGCAGAGGCATATTTTATTGCTTTTTCGTTGTTCTTGAATTTTAAATCAAAAAGATACACGTCAATAAAATCAAGCGTTGATACCGAAATGTCATCAAAACCGCCCGAATTGTAAACAAGCGGTATATTAGGCTTATAAATCTTAACAGCCTTTTCAATAGCATCAATATAGTGGGTCGGGTTAACAAGATTTATGTTATGAGCGCCTTTTTGCTCAAGCTCATAAAAAATCTCCGCCAACCGCTCATATGATACGATTTTGCCCTTCCCCTCGTGGCTGATTTCATAGTTTTGGCAGAAGACACAACGAAGCGAGCAACCCGAAAAAAAGACGGTGCCCGAACCGTTTTGTCCGCTTATACACGGCTCCTCCCAAAAATGAAGGCAAGCCTTTGAAAGCTTTGGCAATAACGGCATTCGGCAAAAACCGTCTTTATTTTCTAATTCTGTTCTGTTTGCACCGCAGGCACGTCCGCAACGGCTGCATTTTTCCATTTTTCATCACCGCGTTTTTTGACCGGAAGTACCAAACGCTTTGTTACAACACAGTCATAGTGCTTTTTAAAGGCTAAACGCCCAACGAAACAGTTTCCGCACTTTTTACATTTAAAGGTTGCGCTGAACCAATGATTTTTGTAAACCCATTTTGTTTTACGCTTTGCATATGTAGCGCATTTATCACACTTAAACCGCAAAAAATCCTTATCGACCGCTTTATCGTTAATACTTGTGATATTATACGGTTTAAAGAGCAGTCTTTTAAAGAATTCGGGCGATGAAGCATTTTTGGTAACGGCAGAAAGACGTGCCTCATCAAATGCGACACGCAGAATTTTTGCAGAAAGCAGGCTGTCATCACGTGCAGTATGCAGCTCCAACCCGTCAGTTTCGAGACCGAGCATTTCGGCAGCAGTCTTAAGTGAAATTTGTCCGCTGAAATCGTGACCGCTTCTGTGCAAATAATCCTGAACAAAGCCCTGTAAGTCGGCATAACGCTGTATCTTAAACTGTGCACCGTCAGCAAACAATCTGCAGTTTTCTGCAATGGCATAAAGGTCAGAGGTGCTCCAGGTCAACGTCAAAACGTCATCGCCAACCCAAGAATTATAAAGCTTGATTGCATCCGGCAAATATTTGCCGGACAACATCTGGTCGTTTGAGATGTTTGTAAGTTGTTTGAACCGATTACTGAGCCTTTTGGTGAGCTGTGAATGCACCATAATGCTGATATCATCAACAAACTCAAGCTTATCGTTCAGCTTGACCGCGCCGATTTGTACAATCTCGTTTATGAATTTTTGACTTCGCTTACTGTAAGCGCTGTTCCATTCAAGGTCAAGAATTATATAATTCATCGATTTTTAGCCTCGTGTTTCATACGAAGTTCTTTATTTAAGATTCGTTTGCGAAGACGTGTGGCATTTGGGGTGATTTCTACAAGCTCATCATCCTTTATAAACTCAAGACATTGCTCAAGACTCATTTGAGAATGAGGAACAAGGCGCAGTGCATCATCAGAGCCTGCAGCACGTGTGTTTGTCATCTGTTTTTTCTTGCACACGTTGCAAACGATATCCTCGTTTT
Organism: uncultured Clostridia bacterium; assembly: GCA_937912045.1. Lineage (GTDB taxonomy): Bacteria > Bacillota > Clostridia > Oscillospirales > Acutalibacteraceae > SIG589. Next base: position 7,263 of record CALDPI010000241.1, on the reverse strand, counting down.
TCGGATTTTCGCCAACAATCATTCCCTCATATACAGGGGTGCCAGGACCCACGAAAAGCTTTCCACGGCTTTGTGTGTTGAAAAGGCCGTAACCCGTCGCTTCGCCTGTTTCGTGGGCAATTATTGAGCCTGTAGAACGTCCGATAAGCTCACCCTTAAAGGGTTCGTACTTTTCGAAAACGTGGCTCATAATTCCGTTTCCGTTTGTATCTGTCAAAAACTGTGAGCGGAAACCGAGAAGTCCTCTGGACGGAATTAAAAACTCGAGGTGTGACGTGCCGTCATCGCGCGTGCCCATATTTTTAATTTCGGCCTTGCGCGTTCCAAGACGTTCCATTACAACGCCAACGTATTCCTCGGGAACCTCAATCATAAGCAATTCAACAGGCTCCAAAAGGTGACCCTCGTCGTCCTTTTTATAAATAACCGTCGGCGGTGATACCTGGAATTCATAGCCCTGTCTGCGCATTGTTTCAATTAAGATTGAAAGGTGCAGCTCTCCCCTTCCGGACACCTTGAAGGTGTCTGCCGAATCGGTATCCTCTACGCGTAGGCTGACGTTTGTTTCAACCTCTTTATAAAGGCGTTCACGAATATTGCGTGAGGTAACGTATTTTCCGTCCTGACCGGCAAAGGGCGAATTATTAACCATAAAATTCATCGAAAGGGTTGGCTCGTCAATCTTTACAAATGGCATCGGGTCGATATGCTCGGGGTCGCAGGCTGTTTCTCCAATGTTTAAATCCTGAAGTCCCGAAACCTGAATGATATCACCGACAGAGGCCTCTGAAACCTCGCGTCTTTTCAGCCCTTCGTACATATAAAGCTTGCCGATTTTTGATTTTGTGACGGTACCGTCAGCGTGGCAGAGAGCAACCTGTTCTCCGTCCTTAATAACACCACGTTCAACACGTCCAACACCAATTCTGCCGACGTATTCATCATATTCAATGTTTGAAAAGAGCACCTGTAAAGGACCGTTTGCGTCACCTGTAGGTGCAGAAACCTCGTTCACAATCATTTCGAAAAGCGGTGACATATCCTTTTTTTCATCGCTCATTGGGTCAAATACGGCGTAACCGTCACGACCCGACGCATATACTACGGGGAATTCAATCTGCTCGTCGTCTGCACCAAGCTCGATAAACAAATCAAGTACTTCATCGATAACCTCAGCAGGACGCGCCATCGGTCTGTCAATCTTATTAACGACTACGATAGCCTTTTTACCAAGACTCAACGCTTTTTTGAGAACAAAGCGCGTTTGCGGCATGCAGCCCTCAAAGGCATCAACCAACAGCAGCACACCGTCAACCATCATCAAAATGCGTTCAACCTCGCCACCGAAATCTGCGTGTCCGGGGGTATCAACGATATTTATTTTTACGTTACCGTACATAACGCTTGTAATTTTTGAAAGAATTGTAATGCCACGCTCACGCTCAAGGTCGTTAGAGTCCATTACACGTTCATCAACCTGCTCGTTCGCACGAAAAGTACCGCTTTGCTTCAAAAGCTGGTCAACAAGCGTGGTTTTTCCGTGGTCAACGTGGGCGATTATTGCAATATTACGCAGGTTATCTATCTTTGCCATTAAAACATCCCCAAAATTATAAATTTCCAAATAAATATTATACTTTAACAGTATACCTTTGTCAAGAAACGCAACCCATTTTTCGTCTTTTATTGACAATGAAAATTTTAGGTTTTATAATAATATCAAGGTGATAATTATGAAACACGAATTTTTAATTTCTGCACCACCCGTAATACGTGATTTTTTGACCTACAGTGAGAGCATCCGGGGTAAATCGTCCAATTCCATTGATGAGTATTATCACGACCTGCAAACCTTTTTTAGATACATTAAAATGCAGCGTGGGCTTGACGGTGGCGCAGAAAATTTTGAGGATATTAGCATTGAAGACGTTGATATTAATTTAATAAAAACCGTTACCCTTTCCGATATATATGCTTTTTTGGTATATTGTAAGAACGAACGTGAAAACGGTGCAGCCGCGCGTGCGCGCAAGGGCTCAACGCTCCGTGTTTTTTTCAGATATCTTACCTCGCACATGCACCTGCTGGATACGAATCCTGCAGAGCTGCTCGAATCACCTAAACTAAAAAAATCACTTCCAAAGCATTTGACCCTTGATGAAAGCAAAAAGCTATTATCGGTAATTGACGGAAAATATAAAGAACGTGATTACTGTATTATCACCCTGTTTTTGAACTGCGGAATGCGCCTGTCTGAGCTTTGCAGTCTTAATCTTTCAGACATTGGCTCTGACGGCTCTTTACGGATACTCGGCAAGGGTAATAAGGAGCGTATTGTGTATTTAAACTCGGCCTGCGTTGCCGCGATTGCATCATATTTGCCAAACCGCCCTGTTGACGGTGTTCCGCTTGCCGACAAGAATGCTCTCTTTCTAAGCCGAAACAGGAAAAGAATCAGCAACAAAACGGTGCAGCACATTGTATATACCAATCTTGAAAAAGCCGGCTTCGGCGACCGCGGTTTATCCACACATAAGCTGCGCCACACCGCTGCCACCCTTATGTATCAGCACGGCAACGTTGATATCCGCGTGCTTAAGGATATTTTAGGTCACGAAAATCTTGGCACCACACAGATTTACACCCACGTTTCCGATGCACAGGTCAAAACAGCTCTTGAAGCTAATCCCCTATCCGATATCAAACAAAAAAAATAAAGCAGTCAAACGACTGCTTTATTTTTTTTAGATATTTTTCGAACAATCACCCAAAGCCAAACAATGCATATACACCCAAGAAAAACTCCTGTTGAATCTATAAAAACATCTCGTAATTCACACGAACGGCCGTCCACAAACAGTTGATGAATTTCGTCGGTTACTGCATATAACACACCAATAGCTGCGGCCACGGCAGTTCTTTTTATTGCGCCAACCTTAACATACGTCTGGGCTGAAAGCGAAAGCGCACTTCCCAAGAGAAAATATATGCCAAAATGCGCAAATTTTCTTACAATAAACTGAAAACCGCCAATATATTCTTCCTGTTCTTCTAAAGACATTTTTAAAAAATCTTTATTAAACAGTTTAACGATGGCGGCAATCATACCTCCGCTTGTCTGTGACGATTCTGTCGCGTCTTGTGCGGACATTGAAAAAATCAATGCCATTATCAATAAAGCAACACAAAAACCGATAACCCTGATAACTATAAGCTTTTTATTTACCATTCAGATATTCAACCGCCTTAATAACGTAAGGATTTTCTTCGTCGCTCTTGAAATGATACGAAGCCTTTTCATCACGTGTGAGCGTCACCTCGATATCGGGGGTTATTCCCTCTTTATCATAGCTGACGCCGCTTTTTGAATAATAACGCGCAACAGTAAAGCGTATCGCAGACCTATCGTAAAGACGGTAGGTCTTTTGCATTACTCCCTTGCCGAAAGATTTTTCACCGATAATTGCACCCTTTTCATAATCACGAATTGAGGCGGCAAACAATTCGGCAGCGCTGGCCGTTGAGGAGTTAATAATTACGGTCATAGGCAAATCAATCTGATTTTTGTCCGATTTTCCTATTACCTCTCGGTTTCCATTCTTATGCTCTGCAGATACGATAACGCCCTCAGGAAGCAAAAAATCCAATATTTCAATAACGGAATCAAGCGTTCCGCCACCATTGTCGGCAACGTTGAATATTAACCCTTTAATTTCGTCCGCAATCAGCGTGTTTACCTGTTCCTTGAACTGCTTGACAGTTTTATCATTAAACGTGGTAATCTCCACATAACCGTAATCACCGATTTTTTGGGAATACACAGACTGTATTATAAAATCCGAAAGTGTCAGTGTAGCATCTGTTCTGACTCCGTTACGCTCATAAGAGATATCAATTTTTGTGCCAATCTCCCCCTGAAGCGCGTTATAACAGTCAAGATAATTATCGGCATCAATGGCGGTTTTGTTGACGGAAACGATAATATCTCCGGGTTTCAGACCGATAATATCGGCAGGGCTTCCATCGGTCACCCTTTTAATATAAAATCTGCGCGTTTCGGGCATAAAAACAATGGTAATTCCAACGCCTGACTTTACACCGCCAAAAGAATCAAATTTTACGTTCGCATCGTCCTTTGGATAATATTCAGCATAGTCGTCACCCAGCATTGAAACGTAGCCATCTGCCAAGGAATTTTCGATTTTTTCGGCAGACGTATCATCAATGAAATTATTTCGAACAAGTATGTCAAGGGCGGATATTTTTATGAAAGACGGTGCAAGCCTTCCAAAAAGCAAAACAAGCACTGAAAGAACGAGCACAACCGAAAGCACGGATGAAACAACCGCGGTTATAACCATTCTTTTATAAGAAACTTTTCTTTTCATAAAACATCACCTTTAAAATTAAAAGGGCAAACTGTGTTGCCCTTTTAATATACTATTTTACCTTTTTATAGTAGTTGAGCGGATTAACGCGTGAGCCGTTAACATAAATTTCGAAATGGACGTGAGGACCGGTTGAGAAGCCTGTACAGCCTGCATATCCGATAACCTGTCCCTTTTTGACCTTCTGACCAACCGAAACGGCTGTTTTTGTCATATGTCCATTAAGAGATTTATAGTTTGTACTACCCTGATTACCATGGTCAATCATAACGTGGTTACCCCAACCACCACCGCAACCGCAGCTTTTCGTCTTGCGGTAATTGTGCGGACACGAGTTGTAGGTTTTAACAACCACACCGTCAGCAATAGCGACAATAGGTGCACCAGTAATGCTACCATCAGAAATATCAATACCGCGGTGCATTCTGCCCCAACGCTTACCGTAATATGAAGTAATATTATAATGGTTGGGAACAGGCCAGGTAAATGCACTGCCGTCATAAACGGCACCTGTCGTCACATTAACATACGGGGCAAGCTCGGCCTCAAGCGCATCAATATCACTTTGCGTCTGATTAATCTCGTTCTGTGTGGCGCTTTGTTCTTTGCTTATTTCAGCAATAACGCTATTAACAGCGTTGACCTGCTTATCAAGCTCAGCCTTTTTCTCGGCAAGCACTGCTTTTGCCTCGTTCTGTTCTTCAATCTTAACGGCAATTTCCTTTTGTGCGGCATTAATTCCATCAACAATTTCAATAATGCGCTCAACAACCTTCTGGTCATGCGCAGAAACGACCTTTGTCAACTGTGCCAAGGCAAGATAATCAGAAAAGCTTTCTGCGCCAAGCAGAACCTGAATAGTACTGCTGCCGTTACTCATATGAATTGTGCGAAGTCTTTGTTTGAAGAGGAAAATTGCGTCTTCCTTTTCTTTTTCCATATCTTTAATTTTTGCCTCGTTTGCGGCAATTTCCGTATTAAACTGAGAAATTTTGGTATTACAAAGACTTATCTGCTGTTGAAGATTTGAAATCTGTGCTTCAATCTTCTTTTTGAGAGCGTTTTGCTCTGCCTTTTTTGATTTTATAGCGTTAATCTCTTTTTGAAGCTCCTTTGCCTGTGCCTCAAGCTTGTCAATTTCTTTATTGATTTCACTTGCGGAACGCGCAGAGGCCATCGGTGTGACAAGGAAAGCACAACCGAAAACCATTACACAACACAACACAAAAGACAATACTTTTTTGGCTGAAAAACGTTTTTTCAAAATAAAGCCTCCAAATTAATTATAGGCGTTAAATTCGCTGCCCTCGTGCTTCAGATATTTGCTGATAATGATAACACTACCCAAAACACCTGCAACAACGCCAATCAGGACGAAAATTCCAAAAATCTGGAAAACAACCGAAGAAAATGCAACGGGTGCCATTGTTCCGAGAATCGAGCCCATAGTTTCCAATATAACCCTGTAGCAGAAATAAACCATCACAAGTGAAATCACAGCCGAAATCAAACCAAGAACAACGCCCTCTACAACGAAGGGTATTCTTATGAAAGAATCGGTTGCACCGACGGCCTTCATAATGCTGATTTCCAGCTTTCTGTTATACATGGTAACGCGAATGGTATTAGAAACAATTACAAGTGAGATTATAAGAAGAATCGAAATAATCCAAAAGCCTGCAACGGTTACACCATTCTTAATCGATGTGATTTTTTCTGCGAGGTCACTTTGCGACTCAATGGTGTCCACACCCTTAATTTCTCTGATTTCCTTGATAGTCTCGTCGAAAATGGACAAATCCTTTAAAATAACCTTTGCACCGCAAGAAAGCGGGTTGCCATATTCATCATCAAGGAAGGTGAAATAATCCTCCTGACCCTCCAAAAAGGACTCCTTAAGGCTTTCAAGACCCTCTTCACTTGTAACGTAGGTTACCGAGACGACATTTTCAAGCTTTTCAATGTCCTTACATACCGCAAGGGCCTCTTCGTCGTTATGAACGGCATAGGAATTATACGGAATACCCAGTTCATCAACCTCACCGGCATCGGTCTGTGAGGAGGTGTTTGCCTCGCTCGAGGCTTGGGCGGAGGTTCCGTACAAAACGGAATTGCGGTCATTAAAATAAACCATAACAACGTTTTGCTGCTCGAGTCCCTCCATTGCACGCTGTGCGTTGAGGGTTATAAGCAATGAAACACCAATAAGCACCATACAGGCAACCAAAACGCCAATGGATGCAATAGACATAAGTCTGTTAACCCAAACGTTTTTAAGGCCTTCACCTGTCAAATATTTTACACTTCTTGCCTTCATATAGCACTACCCTCCGCATTGTCTGCAACAACTCTACCACCGTCAAGCATAATAACGCGGTGCTTAAAATCACGCACAAGGTTATGGTCGTGCGTAACCATTAAAACGGTGGTGCCGAGCTTGTTGATTTCGTCAACAACGTGGTTACCCCCGTTTCCAAGATGGACGGCGACTCCCTGCCCGTTTCCGCTTTCGATCCTGCCGGTATCGTGCCCAACGGCACCACCCAGTACGAAAAGCGCGGCATCGCTGTGAAGGTTCCCGAATGGATCGTGGACAACTGCGTGCAGTGCGGCCAGTGCTCTCTGGTTTGCCCCCATGCCTGCATCCGTCCCATCTACACTGTGGATGGCACCGAGCTGCCCGAGGGCTATGTGACCAAGAAGGCCACCGGTAAGGAATTCGCCGGCATGCAGTATCGTATGCAGGTCAGCCCCCTGGACTGCACCGGCTGCGGCAACTGCGTGGAAGTCTGCCCCGCCAAGGTCAAGGCCCTGTCCATGGAGCCCCTGGCTTCTCAGATGGCCGAGCAGGATAACTGGACCTTCGCGATGGCTC
>CALDPI010000240.1 GCA_937912045.1 uncultured Clostridia bacterium | reverse complement strand
AGGTTGCCCGTCCTGCGTCCGTCGGGCGTGGGAAAAAGAAAAGACGCGCGGAGGCTCCGCTGGTTCTTCCGTGGTGATCGTAGCAGGTGGCAACCGACCCAAAAGAATAACACCAGTGCCTTACGATTGCAGGTGTTTGCGTGTGCGCTCTTCTCAGCGTCCGGCAACGGCAATGGGTCGTCGTGGAACAACCGCGGAGCCAATGGCAACTACTGGTCTGCCTCATTCAACTCGTCCCGCAACGCACGGAACCTGAACTTCAACAGTGGTGGAGTGAATCCGCAGAACAACAACAATCGGTACAACGGCTTCGCCGTCAGGGCGGTGCAGCACTTATCAGCTTCCATAGAGACAAATGCTTGATAATGCAGACCTTCTTATTTCCACGCCTTACAGACTGACCCGCGCACAACTGCTATACGACCTCTATGTGGCCTTCGAGGATGCGGCCCGTGGAAAGCACAAGATGTCGTATGTAAAGAAGTTTGAGGAAAACCTTTCGGAAAACCTCAACGTATTGTGCGATGAATTGCTCGGTAGGACATATAAAGCCTTGCCGAGCAAATGTTTTATTGTAGACTACCCGAAGAAGCGCGAGGTCTTTGCCGCGATGTTCCGCGACCGTATTGTGCATCACCTCTATTTCCGCTACACACATCAGATATTCGAGCGGACATTTATTGCCGACACCTATAGTTGCATCGTTGGGCGTGGTACGTTGTATGGCGTGGAGCGTGTGCGCCACCACATACGGCAGGCATCGTTGAACTGGCAGGAAGAGTGTTATGCAATGAGCCTTGATATACGTGGCTATTTTATGCACATCGACAGGGCGCGGCTGCTGAAGATTGCCACAGAGTCGTTGAAAAAGATGAGTGTGCATAGGGTAGGTTTGACGGATGATGTGCCGTTGCCGTCTGGAGTTATGCTGACAGAGCAGACGACATGGGCGGAGGTGCGCGACTTCGACTTCTTGTTGTGGCTGACAGAGCAGATAGTGATGCTTGACCCGATGGAGAACTGCATCATTGTGGGCGACCCGTCGGATTGGGATGGGTTAGACCCCGCCAAATGTATGCGTTTTGTCAAAGAAGGGCTTGCGTTACCTATCGGCAACCTTACGTCGCAGTTGTTTTCTAATGTATATCTAAATTTATTCGACTGGTATGTAAAGCGTATGCTGTTTTGCCGTCATTACGGGCGTTATGTTGACGACTCGGTGATGATAGACCCAGACAAGGAGTGGCTGTTGGCACAGGTGTCGAAGGTAAGAGAGTTTTTATGGGACGAGTTAGGATTGGAGTTGCACCGGGGCAAGATACATATACAAGAGGTGCATAAGGGTGTGGAGTTTCTCGGTACATTCGTCAAGCCGTATAGAGAATATGTATCGAACAAGACGCTGGAGCGTATGCAAAAGAAATTGAGACAGGTGGACTTGCGCAACCGTGAGGCTGCGTTGAGGTCTGTAAACAGTTATCTTGGGTTGATGAGCCACACGGCAAGCTACAACCTGCGGCGGTCGATGTTTGGTGAGGGTGAGTTTGCGGAGTTGATAGAGTATGATGCTGATATGCGGAAAGGCTGGCTCGCGGCATAAGAAAAGCCTCGTCACCGAGGCTTATATAGTCGTGTATGTACACGAAATTGTACACAAAAATTAGATAATTCCAAACAAAATAGTATTATTTTCCCAAGTTTTACGAGTGGATACATATTTATAAAATATTAAATATCAGTATATTTAAATTTTAATAACCCTGATTCCTATAATATTGCTCATATACTGATAATTAATTTGTTATGTACACGTACACGGATATGTTACCGAAATGGTGATTTATCCAAGTTGTGTGTACAAATTTTGTTGATTGTGTGATTTTTGCCAATTAGAAGGTGAACGAGCCGTATTCAGTCCAATCGTCCACCGAGAATGAAAAATCCATTCCGAATGTGATGAAAAATGTGCCGGAGTAGGTGGTGACGTAGCCGTTCTTGATTGGTACCTGGGTGAACTGGCGCACCTCGCCGTCGTTGGTGGGGTTGAGGGCTTTGGTTTCGATGTCAACATACTTGACGTTGGTCATATCGTCGGCCATAACATAGACGTTGTAGACTGCCACGCCGTTGTTGTCTGTGGATGTGCTGTTGATGGTGTGGGTGCGGATGGCAGGGTCGGTGCTCTGCATCGTGGCGAGGTTAAACTTGCGACCGCTGGGGCTGATGGTGAACTGGAAGCCTGTAATGTCGGTGGGGATGGAGTCGGTCACGCGCATTTTGAACATACCGACAATACGCTGCATAACGACGTTCAGCGAGAGTCCGTCGCCGGGGCTGAATGTGGTGTCGGCCACGAGGGTCTGCTTGATTATGTCGCCTGGGAAGCTGATGATGCCGCCGTTGAGGGTGCAGGTGTCGGTGGAGTTGTGGGCTACGGCGATGAGGTTGTAGGTCTTGTTGGTTTGCAAAGTCACTGTTGCATTGCCGAAGTCGGTTGTCGCTGTGCGTTCTTGGTGGATGCGAAGGGTGTCGGTAGTGCCTTGCTCGACGATGTAGATGTCAAGCCGAGAGCAGACTGTTGAAACGCTGCTGGTGGACTTCATCGGTGCCACCTGATAGGGGGAGAAATGGATTGATACCGCCGTGGTGGTGCCGAGTGGCTTTTCCTTGGTGCAGGCCGCGAGGGTCAATACAGCGGCCATGAGTAGAAATACTTTCTTCATATTTTCAAGATTTTTAAAATTTGTTATCATAAACGCAATTCTATATAATTTATTGTATTCAATATTATAAATTATTGAATCGGGCCATTGCCTGGGTACTTGTCTCGTTGGCTATGGCGATGTACGGGCGCATGGCCTCGTAGTTCTTATGGCCCGTCCAGGAGAGGATGATAGTGGGCGATATGCCGAGGGATATGGCGGTGACGATGAAGGTGTGGCGTGCGGTGTGGGTGGAGATGAGTTCGTATTTAGGCACAATCTCGTCGTGCCGTTCAGAGCCTATATAATATGTATGGTGGGTG
>CALDPI010000239.1 GCA_937912045.1 uncultured Clostridia bacterium | reverse complement strand
TAAAGAAATAGCAGAGGTTCACGGTAAAAAAGAAACTTGGGCAAGAGTTACATATCATCGTGCAAAAATGAAAATAAAGGAGGGCTTAAAATGAAATATCCTTGTGATTTAATTAAAGACTTACTGCCTCTGTACCATGATGAAATAGCAAGTAAAGAAAGTATTTATTCGTTCAGGCATTCGTTTTGATTATCTGGTTGCTGATAAGGACGATGAATTTTTCAGAGAGCTTGTAAAGCACCACGTCAGCGGTCAGTTAAAGGTAGCTCCCGAGCATTGCTCGGATAATGTGTTGAAGTTTATGGGAAAACCGTCGTTTTCGGTTTACAAAAGGTTTGAAAAGCGCTTTTTTGAGCTTACAAAAGCGATGGATAAAAAGCAGTATTTAGTGCCTTACCTTATGTCAAGTCACCCGGGTAGTACTCTTAACGATGCTATAAAGCTTTCTGAGTTTATCAAGCGTTGGAATTATAACCCCGAGCAGGTGCAGGATTTTTATCCCACACCGGGTACAATCTCGACCTGTATGTTTTACACAGGACTCGACCCCTACACACTGGAGGAGGTGTATGTTCCGCGCACACCAAAGGAAAAGGCGGAACAACGCGCGCTCTTGCAGTATTTTCGTCCGGAAAACGCCGCGGTTGTACGCGCCGCACTTAAAAAGGCAGGCAGATACGATTTAATCGGTACGGGCAAAAACTGCCTTGTCACAGAGGAACGCACCGCAAAACAGGGAAGAGCTAAAGAAAACCAAAAAGGGAATAGGTATAAGAATGGAAAGAATAGAAAGTTTTAAAATAAATCATCTCACGCTCGATTCGGGACTTTACGTCTCCCGTCGTGATTTTAGGGGCGAATGCGCCGTCACCACGTTCGATATGCGCCTTACAGCGCCCAACCGCGAGCCCGTTGTCGATACCCCTGCGCTTCATACAATAGAGCATCTCGGTGCAACCTTTTTGCGCAATAGCAGCAGAGCATCCGATATTGTATATTTCGGCCCCATGGGCTGCAGAACGGGCTGCTATATTGTAATGTTCGGTAATCTAAAAAGCGAGGATATTGTTGACCTCGTTTTAGAGATGTGCGATTTTATTGTGGGCTTTCAGGGCGATATACCCGGCGCTGCACCCGAACAGTGCGGTAATTATCTCGAGCAGAATTTGCCAATGGCCCAGTATTATATAGGCCGTTATAAAGAGCGTTTGCTAAAGAACAGATGCTTTGAATACAGGAAATAGCAAAAAACTTCTAAAATTCGCCCCGTGAATGCGTTTTGTGGATAAAACGCGAAAGATTATTGCAAAAATAAAAAGAGCACTTGTGAAAACAAGTGCTCTTTTTTGCTAAAAGATAAATTACTTAAGCTCAACCTTTGCGCCAACTTCTTCGAGCTTAGCCTTGATGGCCTCAGCGTCTTCCTTAGAAGCAGCTTCCTTAAGAGCCTTAGGTGCGCTGTCAACGAGAGCCTTTGCGTCAGCAAGACCAAGACCTGTAACCTCACGAACAGCCTTAATAACCTTAATCTTCTCAGCACCAGCGTCAGCGAGAATAACGTCAAACTCAGTCTTCTCCTCAGCTGCTGCAGCGCCACCTTCAACAGGGCCAGCTGCTACTGCAACTGCTGCTGCTGCGGATACGCCAAATTCCTCTTCTACTGCTTTAACAAGTTCAGAAAGCTCAAGTACAGTAAGAACCTTGAGCTCTTCAACGATAGCTGTAACTTTCTCAGATGCCATTTTATTTTCCTCCAATGTAAATAATGTTAATTTTTTATTTTTTTACGACTTATTCGGCAGGAGCGTCGTTCTCCTTATCAACGATGGCCTGAACAGCACGTGCAAATGCTGCCATAGGTGCATTGAAAGCACCCAAAACTGTAGCAAGAAGAATCTCTCTTGACGGAAGCTTTGCAAGGCTCTCAACAGTAGCAACATCAATAACCTTTCCATCGAGGAAACCGCTCTTGATGGTGAAACTCTCGTGGCTGTCAGCAAACTTCTTAAGAATTCTTGCGGCTGCAGTATAATCGTCGGTGCTGGTTGCGATAGCGGTAGTACCCTCAAGTACCGACTTCATCTCGGAAAGGTCTGCATTGTCAGCAGCAAGACCGAGAAGAGTGTTCTTTACAACGGTGTAATGAACGCCTGCTTCACGCAATTCCTTACGGAGTGCAGTGTCGTCTGTAACGTTTGTGCCCTTGTAATCAACAACAACACCAACGCAAGCAGCCTTGAGCTCTTCGGTAAGGACAGCGACGATTTGTTTCTTTTGTTCTAAAACTTTCTCGCTTGGCAAATTAAATTCACCTCCAAAAATTTAAAAGTGCCCGTCCAAAGACATGGACGGGCACAAACATACAAATAGTATAAGGTTTGTAATGCCATCCTCGGTAGGATTTACGCCGAAGCACCTACTGTCTTTAGATTCGCAACACAAGTATGATACCACAGAGAACTGTGGTTGTCAAGTAAAATTTTTAAGCACCAAACTTGTTAGGATTGAGCTTAACGCCGGGGCCCATTGTGGTAGCAATAGCGCAAGACTTAATGTACTGACCCTTTGTGGCAGCAGGCTTAGCCTTAACGATTGCATTCATAAGGGTATCAAGGTTTTCCTTGAGCTTGTCAGCACCGAAAGAAACCTTGCCGATGGGGCAGTGAATGATGTTTGTCTTGTCAAGACGGTACTCAATCTTACCTGCCTTAGCTT
>CALDPI010000238.1 GCA_937912045.1 uncultured Clostridia bacterium | reverse complement strand
CGTGGTGACGGGGGTCATGAGCTTTGCCGAGATGGATGCCATGATGTATAAGATCGAGGGCGAGGACCTTTATCTTATCGGCACAAGCGAACATTCTATGATTGGCAAGTATATTGACACTATGGTTGATGAAAAGACACTTCCTCACACTCTCACAAGCTACTCCCCCTGCTTCAGAAAGGAAAAGGGTGCCCACGGTATAGAAGAGCGTGGTGTATACCGTATCCACCAGTTTGAAAAACAGGAAATGATTGTCATCTGCAAGCCGGAAGACAGCATGGAATGGTTTAACAAAATGTGGAGCTACTCTGTGGAGCTTTTCCGCTCGCTCGATATTCCCGTTCGCACACTCGAGTGCTGCTCGGGCGACCTTGCAGACCTCAAGGTTAAATCTTACGATATCGAAGCCTGGAGCCCCAAGCAGAAAAAGTATTTTGAGGTTTGCTCCTGTTCCAACCTCGGTGATGCGCAGGCACGTCGTCTCGGCATCCGCGTAAGAGGCGAGGACGGCTCCAAATATCTTGCACACACCTTAAACAACACCGTTGTTGCACCGCCGCGCATGCTTATTGCGTTGCTTGAAAACAATCTGGAGTTTGACGGCGAGAAATATTCCGTTCGCATTCCGAAGGCCTTGCAGGCTTATATGGGCGGCAAGGAAAGAATTGAACAGAAATAAACATAAAAACAGAGTAGCACCCGCTACTCTGTTTTATTTTTTAATCTTTATTCGGTAATTCGCGGTAGAGGTTGAAGCGGAACATAATGCTTTCGTCCTCGGGGTTGGCACAGCGGATTGACATCTCCTCGATGTTGGTGCCCTTTAATATATTTGCAATGCCGAGTATCTGGCAGAGCTTTGATTTAAGGTTGAGCACGTCGCCCTCTGTTGTTTCAAGGAAAACGTCACCCTTACACATATCAACCGCTTCCATAAATGCGCCGAAATCAAAATCGTGCAGTTCAATATTTTTGTTCATACAGCATTCTCCTTTTTATATTTTTATTATTCAAATTATAATAGATTGCTCCCCTTTTGTCAATGCAAAAAGCCTTGACTTTAGGGCGTTTTGGCATTATTATTATATTTGTTAATTTATGTCTTCTGTGGAGGAAAAGAAATGAGTACCGAAAAAACAATGGAAACTATTGTTGCTCTCGCAAAGGGACGCGGATTTGTATATCCCGGCAGCGAAATCTACGGTGGTCTTGCAAACTCGTGGGATTACGGCCCTCTCGGCGTGGAGCTTAAGAATAACATCAAAAAGGCCTGGTGGAAGAAATTCGTACAGCAGTGCCCGTATAACGTTGGTCTGGACAGCGCCATCCTTATGAACCCTGAAACCTGGGTAGCATCGGGACATCTCGGCGGCTTTTCCGACCCTTTGATGGACTGCAAGGTCTGCAAAACACGCCACCGCGCCGACAAGCTGATTGAGGACTATGTTGCCGAAAACGGCCTTTCTGACAATCCTGCAGGCTGGTCGGACGATGAGATGATGAGCTACATCAAGGAGCACCACATTGTATGCCCCTCCTGCGGTTCCGGTGATTTTACCGACATCCGCAAGTTTAATCTGATGTTCAAGACCTTCCAGGGTGTAACCGAGGATTCGACCTCTACTTTATATCTCCGCCCCGAAACCGCACAGGGTATTTTTGTTAACTTTAAAAATATTATGCGCACAACTCGCAAAAAAATGCCCTTCGGCGTGGGACAGATTGGCAAATCGTTCCGCAACGAAATCACACCCGGAAACTTTATTTTCCGAATTCGCGAGTTTGAGCAGATGGAGCTTGAGTTCTTCTGCAAGCCCGGCACAGACCTTGAGTGGTTTGATTATTGGCGCGCATACTGCAAAAAGTGGCTTTTGGACCTCGGCATTGGGGAAGAGAGTCTCCGCCTGCGCGACCACGACCCCGAGGAGCTTTGCTTCTATTCAAAGGCAACAACCGACTTTGAATACCTCTTCCCGTTTGGCTGGGGCGAGCTTTGGGGAATTGCCGACCGCACCGATTACGACCTTACACAGCACGCCAACCACAGTGGCGAGGCTATGGAATATTTTGACCCCGAAACAAACGAAAAGTATATCCCCTACGTTATTGAGCCGTCCTTGGGCGCCGACCGCGTAACGCTCGCGTTCCTGTGCGACGCCTACACGCAGGAGGTCAAGCCCAACGGTGAAACGCGCACTGTTATGAAGTTCCATCCCGCACTCGCGCCCTTTAAGGCCGCCGTTCTGCCCCTTTCCAAAAAGCTTTCTGACAAGGCAATGGCTCTGCGCGATATGCTCTCTGAGGAGTTCAATGTTGATTACGACGAGACAGGCTCAATCGGCAAGCGCTACAGCCGTGAGGATGAAATCGGCACCGTTTTCTGCATCACCTACGACTTTGATTCTGAAAACGACGGCTGCGTAACCGTCCGCGACAGAGATACGATGGAGCAGGTACGCATCAAAATTGACGAGGTTGCCGCCTACATTCGCGAGCGCATTAAGTTCTAAAAACAGAATATAATAAAAGGGGGCCTTTGCCCCCTCATATGCCCCCATAGTTCAACGGATAGAATAAGGTCCTCCTAAGACTTAGATGCAGGTTCGATTCCTACTACGGGTGCCAAGAAACGGCAAGATGAATCTTGCCTAAGATAAGAGATAATAGATAATATTGAATAGATAACAGAGCTTTAGCTTGTCAGGATTTTTTCCTGACAAGTTATTTTTTTGTTTAATTTGTGTTTTCCCGATAATACTACATTCAAAGGGAAGTGTGTTTTTTGAATGAAGTTATTTTAAGAATGAAAAACATAAATAAAAGCTTTTCGGGTGTACAGGCCCTTAAAAACGCCGCGCTTGAATTAAAGTCAGGCGAGGTTGTAGCTTTAATGGGGGAAAACGGAGCAGGTAAAAGCACCCTTATGAAAATACTTACAGGCCTTATCCACGACTATAAAGGAAATGTTCTTGATTTTGGTAAAGATTTTAGTTCAAAAACACTTTCAAATTATAAGAAAAAAATTTTAATCAGTCTCCTCTTTTTTCATTGCTATGGAAACGCAGAATTCCGTATCTGTATACGTAATATCTAAACTTCCGTTATAGCATTCAACAGCTTCTTTGATATTAACAACAACATGATCTATATCTAAGAATTTACAAATATCATAAGCAT
>CALDPI010000237.1 GCA_937912045.1 uncultured Clostridia bacterium | reverse complement strand
TTGAACTTTCGATAATCACCTTATTGGGTTCCAGGAACACTTCGCGTGTCATCTTTTGTTGGGCCATGACCGGGGTTGTCAGCAGGGCGAGTGCAATCAGGGTTGAAATCTTTTTCTTCATAGTCAGTATGTGTTTTTATTGTTTATTACTTGAACATTGTCTTCAGTTGCTCCAGTGTGGCGTGTCCTTCCATGTACACCACACTCAGGCTCGGGTCTTTGCTGTCGGATTGCAGGGCGGCATTGCGGTAAAACAGGTAGCGGTTTTTCCCCTTTTGCGGCGGCAGGCAGAAGAATCCGTAGTAGAGTTTCCCATTTATCCGTCCCACCTCCTTGTCGTAGGCATTGCGGCTGTCTGTCTCAATCCACTTTTCTATCTTTTCAGACAGAGCTTTCCCATTGTCGAAGGTCACACTGCGGAAGAGGGTCAGGTCGTATGGCTTCAGTTCCTTTCCCTGCACCATCACCTCCGTGGCTTTGTACTTCTTGATGTAGTCGTTGCCGAACAACTCTCCAATCTTCAAGTCCTCTTGTGCCAGGGCCGGAAGGGTGGCCAGCACGAAGATGGTCAGTATGGTTTTCAGTCGTTTCATATACGTGGTTGTTTATTTCTTCATCAGTTCAAACATGCTTCCCAATTGCTCCTCTACGGTGGTCATCGGCTCCACCTGTTGCACGTGCGACATGGCGTGGTGCATGGCCTGTATCACTTGGGCCGGGTCGGTCACCCGGTGGCCGTTGACGTAGGCAATGCAGATGTCCTTCTCCGCACTCTCGTCGGCCGTCAGCCACTTCACGGTGGGGACTGCCACCAGCGCCAACAGGATGGAGGCTGCCGCCACCGCAGGTATCCATCGCCGTCTCGGGCGGAGGGGGATGGTGTGGGTAGTGGCGGCTTGTCCGTGTAAGCGTTTGCCAACGGTGGCATAGCCCATCACCGCACGCAGTTCGTCCCATTCGGCGCCGTCGGCTTCGGGTGAGGCGGCAAATCGTTTCAGCATCCGTTCCTCCGCTTCGGTGGTTTCGGCATCGAAGTAGCGGCGGGCCATCTCTTTCCAGTATAGATAATCTTTTTCGGTCATATTCTCTGATGATTAGGGGTGTAACTCTCTCTCTTCCGGTATTCTTCTCTCAGCAGCTTTCTGGCCCTCGACAGGTTCATCCTGACGGCCGTCTGCTCCATGCCCAACAGGGTGGCAATCTCTTCGTAGCTCTTCTCCTCGTATTCCTTCATGCGGAAAATCTGTTGTTGCAGGGGCGTCAGGCGTTGGTGAAACAGCGCCTCCACCAGGGCAAACTGCTCTTTCCGTTCCATCTCCTCTTGTGGCGAAGGTGCGGCCTGTTCCCTCTCCCCGTCCCGTTCGGGCTCCAGCTCCAGGGTCGGCCGTCGGTCTCGTCGGCGCACCTCGTCGATGCACAGGTTGCGCACCGTCAGGGTGCTTGCCGCCTCGGCCTGTTCAGCATTTGCGAGTGCATCTGCCCGTGGCCACAAGCGGCAGAAAGCCTCTTGCAGGGCATCGTCGGCATCCTCCTCGTCAGGCAGGAATTGCATGGCCAGCCGCCTGAGCCGCTTCCTCAATGCCTGTGCCCTTGAGGGCGGAGATTTCAACAACCTTGCAGCCGAGCTGCCTTGAAAGCTCTTCGATATTTATCTTATCACCGTTTTTTCTTACAAGGTCCATCATATTGATGGCGATAACAACGGGGATACCAAGCTCCATAAGCTGAGTGGAGAGGTAAAGGTTTCTTTCAAT
Source organism: uncultured Clostridia bacterium (assembly GCA_937912045.1). Taxonomy (GTDB): domain Bacteria; phylum Bacillota; class Clostridia; order Oscillospirales; family Acutalibacteraceae; genus SIG589. The sequence continues at coordinate 1,423 of CALDPI010000237.1, read as the reverse complement.
ATTGGTGCCGTCAACAATGTTGAGTATTGCATCGGGGCGTTCATTTATAAGATAATCCCTTGCCACGATTTCTTCAAGCGTATAAGGTGAAAGGGAATAAATACCGGGAAGGTCGGTAAGGATGACGTTTGTATCTTTCTTGAGTTTGCCTTCCTTTTTTTCTACGGTAACACCGGGCCAGTTGCCTACGTACTGGTTTGAACCTGTAAGCGCATTGAAAAGCGTGGTCTTACCGCTGTTGGGGTTGCCGGCAAGGGCAATTTTGATGCTCATAAAATCCTCTCCTTAATCTTTTGACGGTTAGTCTGAGCTAACCGAGGGCTGTAAAAAATAGCGGCGAACCGCTTTTTTTATTCAACTTCAATCATTTCAGCGTCTGATTTTCTGATTGAAAGCTCGTAATTTCTTACGGTAACTTCAATGGGGTCTCCGAGGGGAGCAACCTTGCGGACGTAGACTTCTACACCCTTTGTGATACCCATATCCATAATGCGGCGCTTTACTGCGCCCTCTCCGTGAAGCTTTACAACCTTTGCGGTTTTTCCGATTTTGGTTTCTCTCAAAGTTTTCATGCAAATTCCTCCGGAAAACAATTGGTTAGCATATGCTAACTGTGATATATGATACACTAAGTTGCAAAGTTTGTCAATATATTTTTTGAAAAAACGGCAAATTTTTTTGCGGATTATTAAACAACTGTGGTGCTTGATTTTTTTACTGCACTGTGGTATCTTATTAGTAATCAATAAAAATACGGAGGCAGTCATGCATTTACAGGAATCAGGCGAGATGTATCTCGAAACAATATATATCCTCTCTCAGCAAAGTGCTGCGGTACGCTCAATTGACGTTTGCGAATATATGGGCTTTTCAAAGCCGAGTGTCAGCCGTGCCATAGGTCTGCTTAAAAGAGGCGGTTACGTAGCTGTTGATGCGGCAGGTCACCTTTCACTTACGCAGCAGGGTAACGCAGTTGCCGCCAAGATATATGAGCGCCATAAGGTTATCACCGATTTTCTGGTAAAGCTCGGTGTTGATGAGGATATTGCATCCGAGGATGCCTGCAAAATCGAGCACGATATAAGCAACGAATCATTTGAGGCAATAAGAAAATTCAATTCAGAATCCTGATGTAGGAAGCGGTTGAGCAAAACCGCTTCTTTTTTTTGCGGATTTTTATGGAGCTTATATTGCATAAGTAAGTGAAAAAGTATATTATTAAATCATAAAAGAGTTTTCAGGAGGTAAAAATATGTATCCCTTTTTTACAGCAATAAGGCAGTGGTCAAATAAAGCTCTGCTTGCAGTTGGCAGAGTGCTCTATAAATTAAGCCTGGGTCTTTTCCCTACTTCTATGTTTTCTATGACGGTTGATTCTGGTCATCTCAAGACTGACGTACGCATTGTCAGCGAGGATGAGGAC
>CALDPI010000236.1 GCA_937912045.1 uncultured Clostridia bacterium | reverse complement strand
GGGTGGATTTTTGCGGCGATTTTTCGCTGCTTGCCCGTGCAAACATAGGCAGCCGCTTTGCCGAGAGAATAATGATAAACGTGGGCGAGTTTGATGCTCTCAGCTTCACAGACCTTTTTGACGGCGTAAAGTCGTTCCCGTGGGAAGATTATATCGCGGTGGACGCCGCGTTTCCTGTCACGGGGTGGAGTCTTAATTCAAAGCTTCACAGCATACCCGATTGCCAGTCAATCATTAAAAAGGCAGTTGTTGAAAGGCTGAAAGCAAAATATGGCTGCACCTGGTTCGAGGAAACGGGCGCAGAGCATAAAATCAGGTTTTCCATCTTAAAGGATAGGGCAACGCTGATGCTCGATACCTCGGGTGAGGGGCTTCATAAGCGCGGCTACCGCAAAAAAGGCAATGACGCACCGATAAAGGAAACACTTGCTGCCGCCATGTGCGACCTTGCAAGGATTTATCCCGATACACAGCTTTTTGATACCTTTTGCGGCTCGGGCACCATTTTGATTGAGGCGGCAATGATGGCCACCAAAACCGCCCCTGGACTGCGCAGATTCTTCGCGGCAGAGCGTTTTCCGTTCATACCACAGTCGGTCTGGCGGGAGGAGCGTATGCGCGCGCAGGATAACATTCTGCACGATGTTGATTTTACGGCAACCGGCTTTGATATCGACCCGCACGCCGTTGAGCTCACACTGCAGAATGCCAAAAAGGCAGGCGTTTCCAAATACGTCAAGGCCTTTGTGGGTGACGTGCGTGATTTCAAGGTGCCGGAGGGTCGAAGCCTTATCGTTACCAATCCGCCCTATGGCGAGCGACTGCTTGATATTAAGGCGGCAGAGGAGCTTTATCAGATAATGGGCGAACGATTTGTAAAAGAAAACGGCAAAAAATATTTTGTAATAAGTCCCCACGATGAGTTTGAAAATTTCTTTGGCAGAACGGCAGATAAACGCCGCAAGTTGTATAACGGAATGATAAAATGTCAATGCTATATGTATTTTAAAGGGAATGAAAAGGTATGAGGTATGTATTTTTAATTAACCCCGTGGCAGGTAAGGGTAAGGGCCCTGCAGTGCTTGTCCCTGCGATTGAAGAGTATTTTGAAGGCAAGGATGCGGAGTATAAAATCATCATAACGTCCGCACCCGATGACGCACGTCTGCGCGCACGCGAAGAGGCAATTAAGGGTGATGAGGTTACGGTTTTTGCCTGCGGCGGTGACGGCACCGCTTTTGAAGCGCTTAACGGTGTTTACGGTTTTGAAAATGCTCATCTTGGTGTGATTCCGTGCGGCTCGGGCAACGATTTTTTAAAGCTTTTCGACAGCGCAGAGCTGTTTTCGGACGTCTCCGCACAGCTTGAGGGCACGGCGGTTGATATTGATATCATAAAGGCGGACGACGTTTGCTGTATGAACATCTGCTCACTCGGTATGGATGCCGTCGTGGCGGATAGTATGACACGCTTTAAAAATCTTCCGTTCGTTTCGGGAAGCATGGCGTATAAGCTTGCCATCGTCAAAACCTTTTTGGGTAAGCTCGGCACTAAGGTGAGGGTTAAGGTTGACGAAATGGACCTCGGTATTATAGACAGCCTGTTTGCCGTCTGCGCAAACGGCACTACATACGGTGGCGGATATAAAAGCAGCCCCAAAGCCAACCCGTTTGACGCCAAGCTGGAATGGCTGGTTGTAAAGAATATATCCAAGCTTAAAATCCTGTCCTTTTTAAAGCTTTACGAGGAGGGCAAACACGAAACGTTGCCTTGCTGTATGAGCGGCAGCTGTTCTTCAATGGAGCTTGAAACGGAGGAACCGTCGCCCATAAATCTTGACGGTGAGATTATTCATAAAAAGAAAATCCGTTTTGAAATCGCCAAGCGTGCAGTTAAGTTTGTGTTGCCGCGCGGCGTGGCGGAAAAGCATTTGCAGCATACTGCAACAACTGTATAATATTAACAAATTTTGAAAAATTACCAAATACTATTGCATTTTCAGAAAAAAGCGTTAAAATATTAATTAGCACTCAAAAAAGTCGAGTGCTAATCATAATAATTATAATATGGAGGTATCTTTATGACTATAAAGCCTTTAGCAGACAGAGTTGTAACTAAAGCCGTAAAGGCAGAGGAAACAACAAAGAGCGGCATCATTTTGACCGCTGCCGCACAGGAAAAACCGCAGGTTGCGGAGATTGTTGCCGTAGGTCCCGGCGGACTTGTTGACGGCAACGAGGTTGTAATGTACGTTAAGGTTGGCGACAAGGTGCTGACCAGCAAGTATTCCGGCACAGAGGTTAAAATCGACGGCGAGGAATACAGCATCATCCGCCAGTCCGATATTTTGGCTATTGTTGAATAGGAGGCATAGTAATGGCTAAAGAAATTATTTTTGGTGAAGAAGCCAGAAAAGCATTGCAGTCGGGTGTTGACCAGCTCGCAAACGCAGTAAAGGTCACCCTCGGCCCTAAGGGACGCAACGTCGTTCTTGATAAGAAGTTTGGCGCACCGCTTATAACTAACGACGGTGTTACCATAGCAAAGGAAATCGAGCTTGACGACCCGTTTGAAAATATGGGCGCACAGCTTGTAAAAGAGGTATCTGTAAAGACCAACGATGCTGCTGGTGACGGTACAACAACCGCAACCGTTTTGGCACAGGCTCTCA
>CALDPI010000235.1 GCA_937912045.1 uncultured Clostridia bacterium | reverse complement strand
CCAGTGCTGCTTTTTTTTCCGGGGAATCCACTTCTTCCATCAGTTCTTTCCGCCGGGCTTCCAGGGTGCGGGCGGTGGTGCCGGCATCTACGGAATAAACGTCAGCCGCGACACGCTCGGTATGCTTTACGATATAAAAATTGATTATTATTTCAGGGTGAATTTTGACGGCTTCCGCGATATAATAGACGCCCTTGGCGGAGTAACCGTCAACTCGCAGTATGCGTTTTCTTCAGGCGGATATTCCTTTAACAAGGGCGAAAACTTCTTAACAGGAACAAAAGCGCTTTCCTTCGCGCGCGAGCGTTACTCGGTCGCAGGGGGGGACCGCCAGCGCGGAAAAAATCAGATGGCGGTTATAAAGGGCGTTATCGATAAGGTCACAAGCCCTGCCATAATCACAAACTATAAGTCCACGCTTGACAGTATGTCGGGCACGTTTGAAACTGATATGCCGTATGAAAAAATTACGGCGCTTATAAAACAGCAAATAAATAACGGTACGAAATGGAACGTCACAACCTACTCCGCAGACGGAACGGGTGCCTGGCGTCGACCGTATTCCCTCGGCTTTAATGCCTACGTTATGCTGCCGAACGAAGAAACGGTAGAGCGCGGAGCCGCGCTTATAAAGCAGGTGCGTGACGGCGAGATTCCAACACCGTAATAAAAGACACGGTATGCGCAAGCATTACCGTGTCTTTTATTGTCTGTCTTCTAACTAAAAATTTGTTCTAAAATCATATTATTCCTGCGCGGAATTCGCGCGGACAAAGTTGTTTATGCTTGCGGAACACGCGTGAAAAATGCTTTGCATCGCTGTAGCCAACCGCCTCGGCAATGTCCGAAAGGCGCATATCCGTCTGGGATAACAGACGGCAGGCCTCCTCAACGCGTAGTCTCTGCAAAAAGGTGCGAAGGCTCATTCCTGTGTCCTTTTGAAAAACCTGGCTCAAATATTGCGGTGTGTAGCCCACCAGCGACGCGAGTTTTTGAAGCGAGAGCGGCTCTTTAAAATTGGCACAAAGATAGTCGGCCGCGGCGGTTGTGGCGCTGTGGCGCAGGCGGTTTGATTCGGCCTCCTCCGAGGCGCGCACAGCACAGACGAGCACCTGTGTCAGATAGCATCTGAGCAGTTCAAAATACCCCGTCTTCTTTTTTGTGTGTTCCTTTTCCATTGCGCTGAAAAGACGGCGGACAGAGCCGTCGGTATCGTGAAAAATGCGGTCGGCGGTCCGCACGTCAAAGGGCAGACCAAACCGAAGCACCTGGTTTGAAAGCATAGAAAACAAGGACGGACAGTCAGAAAGCGCCCTGTCAATATATTCGGGCAGGAATAAGCAGTTTATAATCTCAAAATCCTTTATGTCGCGGTAGCAGTGGGCGCTGCCCGTATCGATTATAAAATAATCCCCTTTGCGAAGCTGGGTGCATTCCTCACCGAGATAATGTGTTGCGCTGCCGTTTATGACGTACACCAGCTCGAAAAAAGCGTGTCGGTGAAGACGGTCGTTTATCGGTTTGATATGCTCCATATGGATTTGACCGTCGCCAATTTGTGAACGAAAGGTTGCAATTTTATTGCCCATATCTTAAAATCACCACCTAAAATCTTTAAAAATCATAAAAAAGGGTGTTTACTTATTATAAGCTATGCGTTATTGTAAAGTCAAGACAATGTAAACGGAGGTAATAAAATGCTGTATCCTAAAAATAAAGAAAAAGCCCTTTCGTCAGAGCTTTTTAAAAACCCCACAAGCGAGTATCGCGGCACACCGTTCTGGGCGTGGAACTGTGAGCTCGAAAAGGATGAGCTTTTAAGGCAGATAGACGTTCTCAAAAAAATGGGAATGGGCGGCGCGCATATGCACGTTCGCACGGGAATGGCAACCGAATATCTGAGTGACGAGCATATGGAGCTTATAAAGACCTGCACAGAAAAGCTCCGCCGGGAAAATATGCTTGCCTACCTGTACGACGAGGACCGCTGGCCCTCGGGCGCGGCAGGCGGAATCGTCACAAAGGACCCCAGATACCGCGAAAAGTATCTGCTTTTTATGGACCGCAGCATTGAAGAGGAAATTAAAAGACTTCACCGCGAGGATATGGAAAACAAGGACGAGCTGATTGCCTGCTTTGACGTTGTGCTCGACCAAAACGGCTGCCTTGCAAGCGCCAAAAGAATTGGCGAAAACGATGAGGCAGAGGGTGTCAAGTGGTATGCCTATATGGAGGAGCCCGACCCGACCCCGTGGTTTAACGACCAGACCTATATAAACACGCTTGACCCGGCGGCAATGCGCCGTTTTATCGAGGTTACGTATGAAAGGTATAACGAGGTTGTCGGTGACGATTTCGGCACGTTAATCCCCACTATGTTCACAGACGAGCCGCAGTTCACACACAAAACAAGACTCGGCTTTGCAGGGGAGAGCAAAAAGGTGCTTCTGCCCTGGACGCACGACATACAGGAAACCTTTAAGGCAGCATACGGTGAGGATTTGGTTGACAGCCTGCCCGAGCTTTTGTGGGAGCTGCCCGACGGCAAGATTTCCACCGTGCGCTATCATTATCACGACCACGTGGCAGAGCGTTTTGCATCTGCCTTTGCGGACCAGTGCGGCAAATGGTGCGAGGAGCACGGTCTTATGCTCACCGGTCATATGATGGAGGAGCCCTCGCTTCTGAGTCAGTCACAGGCGCTGGGCGAGGCAATGCGTTCATACCGCAGTTTCCAACTGCCCGGCGTTGATATGCTCTGCAATCAGACCGAGTTCACAACCGTAAAACAGGCGGCATCGGCATCGCATCAGTACGGTCGTGACGGCGTGCTGAGCGAGCTTTACGGTGTTACAGGCTGGGATTTCGACTTCAGAGGTCACAAGTTCCAGGGCGACTGGCAGGCGGCACTTGGTGTTACCACACGTGTTCATCATCTTGCCTGGGTATCTATGAAGGGCGAGGCAAAGCACGACTATCCTGCAACCTTTAACTATCAGTCGCCGTGGTGGAAGGATTACGGCGCGGTTGAAGACCATTATTCACGCATACATACGGCGCTTACACGTGGCAAGCCGCTTATTAAGGTCGGCGTTATCCACCCGATTGAGAGCTATTGGCTCCATATGGGACCCGAAGAGCAGACCGCCGCAATCCGCGAGCAGATGGATAACAACTTCAAGAACCTGACAAAATGGCTCATAAGCGGCAATATCGATTTTGACTTCATATGCGAGTCACTTTTACCCTCACAGTGTGAAAAAGGCGGCGCACCGCTCAGGGTCGGCGTTATGGAGTACGACACCATAATTGTACCTGCTTGCGAAACTCTCCGCAGCACAACGCTTGAAAGACTCGAAGCATTCAAAGAGGCAGGCGGAAGACTTGTCTTCCTCGGTGCCGCACCGAAATATGAAAACGCTGTAATAAGTGAGCGCGGAAAGCGTTTGTTCGACGCGTCTCAGAGGACCGATTATATGAAAGAGGCCGTGCTGGATGCCGCCGCCCCCTCACGAATGGTGGATATTCGCAATAATAAGGGCGAGCGCACCGAAAACCTCATTCATCAGCTCCGCGCAGACGGCGATGACCGTTGGCTGTTTATTGCCCACTGTGAAAAGCCGTATAACAAGGACGTGCCCGTAGAAGAAAAGCTTAAAATCACGCTAAAGGGCGAATACGGCGTAATGCTTTACGATACGCTGACGGGCGATATTAAGCCGCTCGCATCGGAGCTCGTAAACGGTAACACCGTTATAAACACAGTGATTTATGATTTGGATTCGCTACTGCTCAGGTTTACCGACAGGGGCAGTGTGCCGGCCGCAAAAGAGACAGAGCCGGCGTCAGAAGCCGTTGCACTCACAGTGCCGAAGCTCGTATCCTTCACACTTGACGAGCCCAACGCATTCGTGCTCGACAAGGCGGAATATTCGCTTGATGGCGGCCCCCTTATGCCCGAAACCGAGATTATGCGCGTTGATAACGCTGTCCGAGCGACTCTTGGTTGGCCGAAGAACGACGGCTGGGTAACACAGCCCTGGGTTTACGGCAAACAGGCACCCGACCACAGCGTTTATCTGCGCTATACCTTCCATTGTGACGAAAAGGTAAAGAACGTAAAGCTCGCGCTTGAGGATGCAAGAGAAACAAAAATTGTCTTAAACGGCAAGGCTATTAAATCAGAGCCGGACGGCTGGTTTGTTGATAAGAGCATTGAAACGGTGGCACTCCCAACACTCAAAAAGGGTGCAAACGTGCTCGAACTTACACAGCCCTTTGGCCGCCGTATAAATCTTGAGTGGTGCTATCTGCTCGGTGACTTTGGTGTCAGCGTCAAGGGTGAACACCGCAGCATCGGAAAGAAGCCCACGATGCTCGGCTTTGACGATATAACACATCAGGGTCTTGCACATTATACAGGCAACATTACCTACAATGTCGAAATAGAAACAAACGGCGGCAATGTAGAGCTGGCGGTGCCGCACTATGCAGGCGCCGCAGTCAAGGTGGAGCTGGCAGATAAAAAGGATTACATCATTTATCCGCCCTACACCCTCAGCTTAGGTCGTTTGCCCGCAGGCAAGCACACGGTAAAACTGACGCTTCTCGGTAATCGCTATAACGCGTTCGGTGCGCTTCACCTTGCCGACGCAGAGCGTTTTTGGCTTGGACCGGATATGTGGCACACAAAGGGTGCAGAATGGACCGAAAGCTACCGCTTCCGTCCGCTTGGCATTCTCTCCGCACCCAGAATTACAGAAACGAAATAATAAAAAGGGACGCATCGCATCCCTTTTTTGTTGTTTCGGTGTGCTGGCGGCACTGATTATGTGTTTTTGAGAATAATACACATAAAAAAGGCAATCGTTCGGACGACCGTCTATGGCGGGTTAAGGGCGGCAGCCCTTGCCGTTTGGGGTGAGGACAGGGAGATAAAAGTTTATAAAATAATAAGTTTTCGTTTCGGTAATAGACGTATTACCGAAACGATTTTTATGACATAAAGCCTTTCTGTCCGAGGGGAAATCGGAATTCCCCTTAAGTTTTTCTTTGCTTCCTTTCTGCAAACGGGCAGAAAGGAAGTGCCGCCGCGGCATAAGCGGAAACAAAATTTTATTTTTCATAAAAAGCAACGGCGCGTCGTGCGCACTGTCCCCAACATTGCAGTTTATTGTCGAAAAAGGTAAATATTTAATTATTTACAATTTATGGTAAATGTGTTATAATCCACTTGTCACACAATTTTATATTTTATGCAGTACAATTTGTAAGCGTGTGTTTTTACTATTGGCAAAAACGCATACTCTTTTCGCATGCTTACAGTACTGTGAAAAATTGTGTGACAACAAGCGGAGTTGTGCGTTTTTCGGTGCGCGGCTTCGGTTGCGCACTTTTTTATTTTTATGGGGGTTTTTATGAAAAGAGATTTTATGTATATAAGACCGGTTGACAGTCTTGGAAGAATTTGTTTACCCATAGAAATGCGAAGAGCATACGATATGGAAAATGGTACACAGGTTGTAATAACACCGACAGAGGATGGAATCTTTTTGCGGTGCATTGCTGATGCAAAGGAACAAGCAAGGGGCTCTTTACTTGTTGAAATAGAAGAAAGAGAGAAGAAATAAAAAGGGACGCATCGCGTCCCTTTTTATTTCTTCGGTGTGCCCGATTATATGTTTTTATTCATCGCTTCCCAACGCTCCCGCGTCAAACAGCTTGTATGTCCAACCCGCTCCTCGTTCATAAGAGGAACGGGGACGTGTTCGCAGGTGTGGTGGTAAACAAAACCGAGTTTTTCCTGCACGCGCCTTGATTTTTCGTTTCCGTCATAGTATCCGCACCAAACAACAGTCATTTGGAGCGTTTCAAAGCCGTAACGCAACAGCGCCGCCGCTGCCTCGGGTATATAGCCTTTGCCCCAAAAGGGCTTTCCGAGCCAATAGCCAAGCTCGCACTCGTCGTCGCTTTCGGTCATATCGGTATGTCCGTTTAATTTAAGCTCAATCGCTCCGATTGCCTTACCGTTTTCCTTTTCGCAAACGGCATAGCACTGGGGACGGTTAAAAATGTTTCTGATAACCGATAGGCTCTCATCAACGCTTTTGTGCGGCGGCCATCCTGCAGCAGGTCCCACGGCGGAATCCTTGGCATATTCATACAGCGCCTCTGCGTCCGCGTCCTCCCAACGACGCAAAAGCAGTCTTTCGGTTTCTAATCTCATTATAACAGCACCTGCTTATTTGTTCCGTAAAAGATATCCTCGCGGCCTGAGATGAGCTTTAAAAACTCCTCAAACTTCACCCAGTAATCCTCCTCAAAATCCATCTCATACGAATGACCCCAAATATAAAAAATCTTGGGGGTGTCGGTTTTGAGCTCTATAAACTGCTGTCCAAGCTCCATCATCTTGTCAAAGTGGAGATAATAAACGCTTGGGTTAAAGCGGAAGAGATTTTCCTGAACATCAAAATTATGTACGCTTTTTATGGTGCGCGCATATTTTACGCCTGTGTGATTTTTAATAATCTCGGCAACGCGGTCGTCGTTGTTTTCACCACCACAGGGGTAGGCCATTCCGATAACCTCATAGCCCACAAGGTCTGATAGGTTTTCGCGGTCCTTTTCCACCTGCCTTATGATTTCGTTTTCGTCATTTATTGCAGGTAGCAACGGGTGCGTCAGCGTGTGAACCGCAACCTCGTGTCCGTCATAGAGCGGCTTTACGTCCTCGGGGTGAAGCTTATAATGTGAAATGCGCTTGTCCTTTCGTATCAGAATGCCGCGCTTTGAAAGCAGCTCGGAATTCAGGTTAAAGGTTGCGGGAAGTCCGTATTTGGCAAGCAACTCCACCATTCGAATATCCTGTGTAACGCCGTCGTCAAAGCTGAACGTAACGGCTTTTAGCTTGTTTTGTTCTTTGAAATTCATAATATCACCCAAGAAATTTATAACACAGAGAAATACGCCTTGTCAATTCTTTATATGCTTAAAATTGCCGTAGGTTTCATTGACAAGCTCGTAAAAAGAAAAGGTGTTTTCATAGCTGCCCACAATTTTCTTAAAATCGGTCAGCTGATGCTTGTTGACAACACAAAGCAGCACGGTTTTTTTGTCCCCTGTGTATGCGCCGGTTGCTGTGATTTCGGTTGCGCCGTGGTGCAGAATGTGCATAATATCATCCGTAATTTCGCGCGGATGGGTCGTGATTATGGTAAACTTATATGCGGTTTTTGAGCCCTTTAATATGTAGTTGCCCACCACGCTTGAAACAAAGCAGTAGGTTATGCAAAGCGCAACCGGCTTATAATCCAAAAAGCCCTTGTCTGAATACACGAAAAGCGATATAAAAGCCACAATGGCGTTAAGCACAAACGAAACAATAAAGAAATTTGTGGTGGGCCTTATTTTGTTTATGTATTTTGAGCACATCTCCATTCCGCCCGATGCCGAGTGGTGACTAAAGCACAGTCCGCTTATCACACCTGCCAGCACGCCGCTTATAATGGCAGGGAAAATGGTGTCGTGTCCGCCAGAGTCATATTTAAAGCTGTCAAGCCCGATTTTCTGCAAATACAGGTACGAAAAGGAGTTTATAAGCGTAAAAACCGCCGACCGCACCGCGTATTTTCGGCTGACAAGGAAGAAAAGCAGCACACACAGAGGCATATTTATAATAAGCGACATATAACCGATGCTGAAGCCTGTCTTGTACTGAATCATGGTCACAATACCGTTAAGTCCTGCAGGAGCAAAGCCGTTTTCCACAACGAAAAAGTGGTAGTTGACCGACTGAAGCAGAGCCATTGCGGTTATGACCGCATAAGAAATAAGTGTTTTTGTAGCTTTTTTCATTCAAAAAATCCCCATTAAAATTATTTACAAAAACAGTATAATGTGTTACCATAAATTTGAAAAACGAATGTTTTAAATACTAACTATTAAAACTTTTGATAATAGGAGAACGGAATGGATATTAAGTATCTGAAAACCTTCATAAAGGTGGCAGAGTGCAGAAGCTTTACCAAAGCGGCAGAGGAACTCAATTACGTGCAATCCACCGTTACAATGCAGATAAAGCAGCTGGAAAAGGAGCTTTCCTTCCCGCTTTTCGACCGCATTGGCCGCAGCATATCGCTCACGGCGGCAGGCAAGGAGTTTTTATCGCTTGCGTATGAAATGCTCAATATGATGGATGAGGCCGAGGCAATCGGCACGGGCGTGCACACCCGCCGCGGAAGGCTGCGCATCGGCGTGTCGGAGTCGCTTTTGTTTTCGGTCATAACCGACCTTTTGCCGCTTTTCAAAAGCGAGCATCCCGACGTATCTCTCAACATAAAAACGGGGCACAGGGTGGACGATTTGTTTGAAGACCTTAAGCAGAACCGCTTAGACATTGTGTATGCCTCTGTGCCGCTCAATACAGAGCCTGCTTTTTGCTCGCATTACGTCCGAAAGGAAAGCCTGATTTTTGTTTGCGGTGAAGAGCATCCGCTCGCCCTGCGCGAGAATATACCCTTGCGCGAGCTTATGGAGTATGATTTTCTGGTGACCGAGCGTGAGGGCACCTGTAACAAGCGTCTGCGTACGCTTGCGGCAGAGCACGGCACAGTGGTTAAGGACGTTGTGGAGATTGACAACGTGTTCGTCATTGCTTCCCTCGCTGAAAAGGGAATGGGGCTTGCCTTTCTGCCCGAATATTGCGTAACAAACGAGCTAAAGACGGGGCGGCTTAAAAAGCTCGACGTTGCCGCAGAGGAGCAGCCGTATTACAGCCAGCTCATTTGTCATAAAAGGCGCTGGGTATCGCCCGTGATGAGAGATTTTATAGAATTTATAAGGAACGAAAGACCTGAAAATCTCACCAGCGACAAAAAAGAGGAAATTTGATATAAAATAATTTAAAATGGTATAGATTTTGGAGTTAATATATATTAAAATAAAGACGGTGACACCCAAAAGGATGTGTTTAAATGATAGATAAAACTTTATTAAACGGCGAATGGCGACTTTACATAGCAGAGAATAAGGACTGCGTGCAGTATGCCGACAGCGTTAATACCGAAAAGGCTTTAAAGAAAAAAGGGCTTTTTTCCATCAGTGCGGTGGTGCCCGGCAATTTTGAACTGGATATGTTCAGGGCAGGACTTATCGACGACCCGTTTTATTCACAAAATCCGCTTAAGGTTCAAAAGCTGGAGAACAGACACCTGTGGTACGTGCGCGAGTTTTCGCTAAAGGCGGCAGAGGACGTCTCTCTCGTGCTTTGCGGGGTTGACACCGTAGCCGACGTTTACGTTAACGGCACGCTTGTGGGCTCTCCTGAAAATATGTTTATAGAGCACAAAATCCTGCTCAAAAAGCAGCTGCTGAAGCGTGGCAAAAACGAGCTGCTCGTGCACATAAAGCCTGCAGTAATCGAGGCAAGGAAATACACATTCGATGCCGACGTTATAACCCACCTGCCATACAACGCAGGCTCTCTCAACCTCAGAAAAGCCTCTCATATGTTCGGCTGGGACATTATGCCGCGAATGGTATCGGGCGGTCTCTGGCGCGACGTTTATCTTGAGGGTGTAAAGACCGACCGAATTGACGATATTTACATATACACCGCCGAAATTGAGGACGGCGTTGCTTATATGCACGGCATCTACAGCACGACCGTATCGGGCGATTACAGCACCGATTATTCGCTTGAAATCAGCGGAAAATGTGGCGACAGCGAGTTTTTGTGGTCGCAAAACGCACTCTGGCACACACAGGGAAAGATTATATTCACAGTGGAAAACCCTGTTCTGTGGTGGCCGCGTGATATGGGACAGCAGGCAATGTACGACGTTGTGGCCGTGCTTAAAAAGGATGGCGAAATTGTTGACAGTAAAAAGCTTAAAGTGGGCATTCGTACCGTAAGGCTCAACCGCACCGAAATTCTTGACCAAAACGGCAAGGGCGAGTTCTGCTTTATGGTCAACGGCGAAAAATTCTTCGCCCGCGGCACAAACTGGGTGCCGATGGACGCCTTCCATTCGCGCGATAAGGAGCGTCTGCCCAAGGCACTCGAAATGCTTTATGATATCAACTGCAATATGGTGCGCTGCTGGGGCGGCAACGTTTATGAAGACCACGAGTTTTTTGATTTCTGTGATTCGCACGGAATATTTGTTTGGCAGGATTTTGCAATGGGCTGTGCCGCGTATCCGCAAAACGACCGCGCCTGTGAAATGCTGAGAACCGAGGCGATTGCCGTTGTTAAAAAACTGCGTATGCACCCGTCCATTGCGCTTTGGGCCGGTGATAACGAGTGCGACGTTGCGGCGTGCCAGTGGACAAAGGTTAAACGCAACCCTGCGCTCAACAAATTAACGCGTGAGGTATTGCCGCGTGTTGTGGCAGATTTTGACCCGTCGAGAAACTTCCTTGCAAGCTCGCCGTACGTTTCAGAGCACACGTATATGGAGTCGACCGAAAACAGTCTGCCCGAGGCTCACCTTTGGGGTCCGCGCGATTATTATAAGGGCGAGTTTTACACAACTTCCCCTGCATACTTTGCAAGTGAAACGGGTTATCACGGCTGCCCGTCGCCCGAATCTATAAGAAAGTTTATACCCGAAGACAAACTTTGGCCCTGGCAGAATAACGATGACTGGCAGGTTCACGCCACCTGTATGGAGCTTGGCGAGGGCGTGGAATATTCCTTCCGCAATCCGCTTATGGCGTCACAGATTGAGGTGCTTTTCGGTTTCAAACCCGAAACACTTGAAGATTTCGCACTGGCCAGTCAGATTTCGCAGAGCGAGGCAAAGAAATTCTTTATCGAGCGTTTCCGCACGGCAAAGTGGAGAAGAACAGGCCTCATTTGGTGGAATTTGGTTGACGGCTGGCCGCAGTTCTCCGATTCGGTTGTTGACTATTATTACTGCAAAAAGCTGGCATACCACACCATAAAGCGCATTCAAGAGCCCGTTTGCATTATGGTCAGTGAGGATAAACCGGACGCGCTCACACTCATAGCCGCAAACGAATATCTTGTGCCCAAAACTGTTAAATATAAGGTTACCGATTTTACGGATGACAGTTTTATACTTGAGGGCGAATTCATAGTAGACCGAAATAGCGCAAAAGAACTTGACACAATTAAACCCGACGATAAAAACCATTTCTATTTTATAGAGTGGACGGTCGACGGAAAAACATGTAAAAACCATTACATAAGCGGTCCCGCGCCTTACGATTTTACAGATGTTGTAAACTGGTTAAAACGCGGCGACCTTTTAGAAATACAAGGATTTTAAGGTGATTTTATGATTTTTGAAAAAGGCGACAGAATTTTATTCGCAGGCGACTCTGTAACCGATATGGGCAGTAATCAGCCGATAGGTGAGGGAAACGGTCTTGGCTCCACGAGCTATGTTAATATTATGCATTGTTTCTTGAGCGCAAGCTACCCCGAGCTTAAGCTTCGTCTTTCCAACGCGGGACATTCAGGTGCCACAACGCGCTCATACCTTGCAAATTTTAATAGCGACGTTTTAAATCCTGCCCCCGTGGAATACAAGCCGGACTGGGTTTCAATCTGCCTTGGTATTAACGACGTCTGGCGTCAGTTTGACAATCCCGTTATGCCCGATAGACACGTTTTGCCCGATGAATATGAGGCAAACCTTGAGGAAATGATTAAAAGAATTCAGGAAAACTTAAACGTAAAGGGCATTTTCATTGCCACTCCGTTTATGATGGAGCCCTGCAAAGAGGATGCTATGCGCAAGCGTATGGACGAGTACGGTGCAATTTGTAAAAAGGTTGCCAAAAAACACGGTTGTATACTCGTTGATTTTCAGGCCGCGTTTGACGAATTTTTGCAGCACTACCATTCGGCATATATTGCGTGGGACAGAATTCATCCGAACTTCCTCGGTGCGCACATTCTTGCCAAAGCATTTCTCAAAAAATGTGATTTTGATTTCACAAGATAAAAGAAAACCCCGACTCAGTCGGGGTTTTCTTTTTAGTTTCCGAGGCGGATATTAATTCCGTCGCCGCCGTCGCTATTATGTATCTGCAGATAGGGTGAAAGCGCTGCCGCGGTGTTAGAAAGCGGCATCGACTGAATGTAAACCTTTCCGGGTCCTGTGATGCGTGTGTGGAAAAGTCCCTCACCGCCGAGGAACATATTCTTAGCGCCGGGCACTGCCTGTATGTCCATTGTGCAGGTTTCACTCATTGCGGCGAGATAGCCCGTATCGACAATAATCGTCTCGCCAACGTTGAGGTCATACTCCTTGCAGTGACCGTCAATCTCCAAAAAGACCAGTCCCTCACCGCTTATTTTCTGCATAATAAAGCCCTCGCCGCCGAAAAGTCCGCGGCCAAGCCTTTTGTGGAAAAAGAGCGAAAGGTCAAGCCCCTTTTCCATAGCAAGAAAGGCGCGCTTCTGCACGATAATGCCGTTGCCGGCGCTGACTTCATACGGGATAATCGAGCCCGGAAAGCTGGATGCAAAGGCAATCATTCCCGAGCCGCCCACGGCGGTATATTCGTTTATAAAAAGCGATTCTCCCGAGAGCAGACGGCCAAAAACCTTTTTAATTCCGCCGCCTGTGTTTGTGTCCATCTGCATATTCGGGCTCATCCAGCTCATAGCGCCGCTTTGGGTGCAAAGTGTTTCATAAGCCTCGGGATAGCAGATAACAACGGGCAAATTTCCGCCCTCGATTTCGTATTTTATCATAACGCACATCCTTTCTTGTTTATATTTTGATTTTAACATAAACCTCATACTTTGGCAATAAAAAAAGGAGCACAGAGTGCCCCTTTTTATCAGAAAATGATTTGGAAGCTTATAAGACCGTCGCTTTCAACGAGCAGGTCAACATAGCGGCTGTCTCCAACGCAAGAGACAGAAAACTCACGCTTTTCTCCGTCCACGTAGAGTGCGCTTACGTCTTTGCCCTTGGGCAACAAAATATGTGCGTGTATGGTGCTTTTGGGCGAATAAAGGTCGTAGCGCATGCCGTCTTCCTTTAAAATATAACGCAAATCAACCGTCGTTTCGGTGCACTCATATCCCGTCAGATAACGAAGCTCTTTGTATTCGGTGACGGGGAAACGGGGAGAGAACTTAATCTCATCATAGCACACGCCGATGTCCTCAATACCTGCGAGCCCCTCGTCAATCGCGCTTATGAGTGCGGCAGCGCCCCACGCGCTCGGTCCCCTGTCGGCCTGCGGAGCGGAATCGGGGAAGTAAAGGAAATAGGACGTGCCGTCGCGCTCTACAAGCTCCATAAACCGCTTTATGATATCATAGCCGTATTCCTCATAGCCGTTTTGAAATGCCGCCTTTGCAAGCTCGCCTGCCGTAAAGGGTGAAACGGCACCGTTTACGTATTCGCCTGCGGTGTAGCCAATAAAGTTTTCATAGGGCGGGTCAACCGTAAACCATTCGGCAAACAAATCGGTTGTTTTTCGGCGGCGCATATATTCTTCAATGATTTTACGTGACTGCTCTGTGTCGGTCACGCCGCGGTTGATGTCATAGGTGTTGGAAAGGGAGAGACGCACGTTTTCAAGGTTGTCGGCACCGTCGTGACCTAAGTGCAGCTGGTGGATAAAGAAGTTGCCGTTCCAAAGGTGCTTGAACATATTTTCTCTTAAAACCGCGGCCTTGCTTTCCCACTCGGTTGCCTTTTCCTCGCGGCCGAGTCGGCGGTTAAACCACGCAAGCTGCAGCATTGCCTGATACACGCCCGAATTATCGCCGTGCATAATCGACATTGGCGTGTCGGGGTTTATACGGCGGTCTTCCGCGCTTTTTGCGTTGTTTGTCGGGTCGTAGGTGAAGTCCCAGGTGTCGATGGTGAAGGGGCGCTTGACAAGACCGTGCTCGGCATCAAAACGCTTATCATCGCTTAGCATATATTCAATGCTTTTTTCAAGCCGCGGCAGAACGCGGCAGAGCCATTCGTTGTCGCCTGTGGTGCGGTATTGATACATTGCACCCTCCACAACGAGATATTCAACGTCGGCCTCCAGCTCAAGTCGCACAAGGGCGAGGTTATCGTCGGGATACATAACGTAGCAGTCCTCGTTGACCATTCTCCAGTGGTAATCGTCATATTGCTTTATAAGCTCATAAAACTGGCCATCCTCGCGCTGTGTGTCGATTATGAAATCAATAAACTTGCCGAAATCGTGCTCCCAGTGGCGCATAGCCTTGGTGATGTGCACGTGGTCACGTATCCAGTTTTTGTCACAAAGCAGCACCCGTCCGTCGATAAAAACGAGTGAACGCTCGGATAGAATACTGTTTCTGAGCGCTTTGATAAACAGACCCAAGCGGGCATCAAGCGTCGTAAGCACAGAGGGGAAACCGAGTTCGTGATTGTTATAAGTGCCGTTTTGCCTGCCGTCTATATTCATTGAGGGCAGCTTGTGTTCAAATTCTATCATAATAATTCTCCTTATATTTTAAATACTCCGCTGAGCAAAATTATTGCAAAAAGGCCAAGCAGTATTCCAAAAATTTGCTTTTTTGAAAGCCGCTCTTTGAAAAGGAACACGCCAAAGCTTGCCGCAAGCAGCACAATCGCTCCGTTAAAAATGGGGAAGAACACAACCGATGGTAGCGCGCCCGATAAATATAGGTTGAGTCGGTTATAGCCAAGACTCATAAGTCCTGCGGCGAGTGCGTAAAGCGTATGCTTTTTTTCAAGGCGCATGTGACCCTTTGTTGCAAAAAAGGACAAAAGCGTCATAAGTATCACCATTGTGACGGCCGATATTATCAGCATATTGCCTGCAAAGCCGTCCGTGGCAGAAAAAAGCTTGAAAATTATGCCCACCCCTGCGGCAAAGAGGAAGAAGCCTGTGCAGAAAAGCTTCCATTTTGCCGTTGTTTTCATATCAGCCTTTGTGTCCAGGCAGAGCAAAACCGAAGCGAGTATGCCTACAACACCGAAAATCTGAAAAATGCTGACGCTTTCTCTAAAGCATAGAATTCCAAAGAGTGTGGAAAGCAGCATAGAACAGTTGCCCACAACCGTCGTGATGGACACCGGACCGGTGCTCATCGCGCGCATTTTAAAGAATAAGAAAAGCGCCTGCACAGTGCCATAGGCAATGCCCCAAAGCACCTCTGATGATTGCAAATTTTTTATGCCGCTCGGTGCCAGAACAGCAAGCCACACAAAAGAGGAAACGGCCGAAAAAAGATAGGGGTTATACCGCTCTCCGCCGCCCAGCTTGTGATACGTAAGGTTGCAGCCGGTTGCCAAAAGAATGGATGCTGTTAAAAGCAGATAATCCAAAAGGCATCACCTCCCAATTTATGCGGTTTTTTTACCTTGAAACTAAAAATACCACGATTTTATACCTCAAAATAGGCATTTTTTGATTATATTTATGCGATTTTTCGTTGCAGGGTTGTAAAAGTAAAGACGCTGTGCTAAAATGAAGCCGAAGTTTGAAACGGTGGTGGTGTGTGTGGACAAAACAGATACCGGACGCACTTTGCGGTTTGATGAAATCAGCGAAAACAGCAACTACATCTTTCAGTATCTCCAGGGGGAAAAGCACCGCAGACTCAGCGCTGTGTGGCACACGCACGACTTTTATGAGTGGCTCGTCATACTAAAGGGTAATAACGTTCACAACGTGAATAACAAACTTTATAAGCTCGAAAAGGACGAGGTTCTTCTCTTAAAGCCGGGTGACTTTCACGACTCGATAAGTCAGTCTCCCGACGTTACTGCGCTTTGCCTTTCGGTCAAACGTGAAGAGTTTGAAAAAATGTGCTACGTGTTTGATTTGTCACTTGATAAGGAGCGCAAAGCCACCGAACCGATTATTTTTAAAAGTCCCGAATTTTCAGCGCGCTTTTATTCAATGTTTCAAAATGCCGAGGCGCTAACAGCAGAGCAGGACTATCGTCTGCTTTTAAGCTACCTTGTAAAAGCGTATGTTGACATCGCCAAGACCGAAACCGCGTCAATGCCGCTATGGCTTGCCGAAACGCTGAAGGAAATGCGAAGGCCCGAAAACGTCAAAGAGGGCGTTTCCGCGCTGATGCGCATTTCGAATTATAGTCAAAGCCGCCTGTCAAGACTAATGCAGGAGCATCTGTCAATGTCGCTGCACGAGTATGTGCTGCGGCTTCGACTTGAAGCGGCGCATAAGGAACTGGTGCTTACCACGAAAAGCATCGAGCAGATTTCAGAGGATGTCGGCTATGCCAGCTTCAGCCATTTTCAGAAGATATTCAAAAGGGAATACGGCATAACCCCTGCAAAGCTCCGCGCAAAGCACAGCTCGTGGACGATGTAAAAACAGTATTAATTGAGATAAAAAAAGTTAAAAATGAGAGTACTTTTGCATCAAAAAAGTGTATTATGTACTTGTCTTCAAGCATATTAAACAAATAAAAAGGAGAGGTTTTTATGACGTTTGAAAAGTATATTGAGGGTATGACCACGCGTGACCTTGTTGCACAGCTTTTATGTCCTGCACTCCGCGCTACATATAAAGAGGATTCCGACCCGCGCGAGTATTTTGAAAATGTTTTCAAGGATACCGACGTTAAGCCGGGCGCATTTTATATGTTCCCGTCAAAAAAGGAGGATATTACAAACCTCACCAAAAAGCTCAAGGAATATTGCGGCAATTATCCTCTGTTCGCCACCGATATGGAAACTTCTCCTGTGTTTATTAATGACGGCGGCTCGAACTTCGGCTCCGCAATGGTAATCTCTGCCGCTAACTCGGAGGAGGACGCCTACACAGCGGGCGAATCCTGTGCCAAGGAAGGCTTTGAGGTTGGCGTTCATTGGACCTTCGGCCCGGTTTATGATATGTGCCTGTCCGCTGCAAGCACAACCAACACACGCGCTTGGAGTAACAATCCTGAAACAACCGCAAGAATGGCTAACGCCTTTGTGAACGGTGTTCAGCAAAACGGCGCGATTGCAACGGGCAAACACTTCCCGAGTAATGACGGCACAGGTGACAGCCATATTCACGCAACCTTCCAAACACAGTCTATGGAACAGTGGTGGGAAACCAACGGCAAGGCCTGGCAGAGCGCAATCGATAACGGCGTTCGCGCGATAATGCCTACACACGCCTGTTTCCCCGCGGCAGAGCCTGACGGAAGAATCATTCCTTGCACCTTAAGTTACAACGTTATAACAAAACTCCTCCGCGAAAAAATGGGCTTTAAGGGCCTTGTTGTTTCGGATGGCTTTAATATGGGCGGCCTCGTACCCTACGTCCGCTATGATAAAGCATACGTCAGAGCGATTCAGGCCGGCTGCGATATGCTCATCTTCACAAACTTCTGCTCGTCGATGACCGAAACGGTTGACATTCTCGAAAAGGCTGTTAACGACGGCGAAATCACCATCGAGCGTGTTAAAGAATCGGTTTACAGAATTTATAAGGAGAAGGAGCGCCTTGGCCTGTTCGACGGCGACACAAAGTATTCCTATAAGCCCGTTTCTACCGAAGACCGCGAAAAGTTTTCGGAAACTTCAAAGCGCATAGGTGAAAATTCCATCTCGATTTTCAAAAACGAGGCAGGACATCTTCCGCTTGACGAAAAGAAGATTAAAAGGATTATAAGCGTTGACCTCACAAATACCGAGCGCAAGCGTCCGACCACATTTGACGATACGCTGAGAGCAAGAGGAATTGAGGTTTTGAAATACGGCGAATATGAAGAAAACGGCATTGTCAGCGTTGAGGATTTGCCAAAGGCAGATGCGCTCATCCTTAACTTCTATTACGGCTTTGTTTGGGGCGGCCTCAATATGCAGCCCTGCGGCAAGATGCTCCAGAAGGTTTACGAATACCTCTTTAAACTCGACATTCCGGTAATAATGATTTGCCACGGCTCACCATTTATCCCCTGCACCTTCCCATATGCAAAGACGGTTGTTAATACCTTCTCAATGAGTGTTGTCAACCCCGAAGGCCTTTGCGATATCCTCTTCGGAAAGAAGGAAGCAAAGGGTGTTACACCGGTTGAGCTCGACCTACGTCAGCCCGATGTTATCTAAAACGAAAACTTTTCGTAAATATGTATAATTAAAGACCACGATTTTCATCGTGGTCTTTTTTAATGCTCTTCAGTCCCGTTGTTTTCGGTGTTTGCCCCGCGCTGAAATTCCTTCGGGCTGATACCGCGCTGCTGCTTAAACACGCGGAAGAAGGTGGAAATCGAGGGGAAACCTGCCTCGTTAGAAATTTCGGTAACCGTCAAATCAGAGCAGAGCAAAAGCTTTTCGGCCTGCTCGAGCCTCGTCTTGCAGAGGTATTGTGTGATTGACATATTAAAGGTGTTTTGGAAAAGCTTGCTCAGGTGGTTGTGCGTGTAGGAAAAATGACTTGAAATATCCTTGAGCGTGAGCTGCTCGCGGTAGTGCAGATGTATGAAAAGTGCAACCTGTTGTGCAATGCTGTTGCTTTTTTTAGAGTCGCTCTGCGGAAGGTATTGAGTCTTTCTGCGAATAATGTCGAGAAGAATCAGATTGAGCAGACTCTTTTGGTAGAGGGTGCTGTATGGCTTGTTGTTATGATACTCGTCGCGCAGCAGGGTAATGAGCCTGTCGTCCACGTCTTGAACGGCAAAGCCTGTGGTAATATCGGGCAGCAGCTCTGAGCTGACAAAAGCCTCTGTAAAATTAATGTTGAGCAGGGTTACAGACGATGCAACCTCGAGAGTCTCAACGTCGAGAGGGGTGCAAAGTTTGAGCGCGCCTTTTTTGAGAGGATATGGAGTGCTGTCAATATAGGTTACCGCCTCGCCGTCGAGGATATACTCGAGCTCAAAAACACTATGTAGGTGGGTGGGATACCGGGAAGTGATGCAGCGCTTGCGAATGGCAATGCCTTGTTCGCCCGCGTCGCTTTTTGGAATTTCCAAAACAGAACCTGGCATTTTGCTTCTCCTTTCATAATAGGGGAACAACGGTTGATAAAATAATAATAACACTAAATGGGTCTAAACTCTATAGAAAATAACCACACAATTATTTAAAAAAGTTTGTTTTTAAAATAATTGCTTGATAAAAAGTTGTAACAAATGTAATAAAAAATATGTGTCTTTATGGTAATTGTAACATCTATAAAGTAAAAAAGCAATGCAAAAAACAATTATTTTCGTGTTTTTTGAGATAAAAATTTTACCAACACGCACCGTCAGTGAATTCGAAAAAATCAGGATGAGAACGCCGATATTATATATACTATATGTACATAAAAACCACATTTTTGTGGTGTATTTTATCCAAAAACACAATATGTTGTGCGAGAAAATGTCTGTTTTAGTGAAAACAATCCCAAAAAACACAAATCCGAAGGAAAAATGGGACAAAAACGTTGTGAAAATGACGAATGAATTTGAAAATATGCCGCTGGTTTTTAGAAGAAGTGTCAATCGCAAAACTGCATCCAAAGAAAAAAACGGCAAAAAAATGGTAAAAAAGTGTAAAAAAGTTAGTAAATAATGATTTTTGAGAGTGATTTGCTATAAAATGAGAAGACTTACATAATGTACGCGTATTATAATATGATTGTGATATTTTCGGCAAAAATTCTTTTAAAGGAGGAAGATTGATTGTGAAAAACATCCAACGAATTGTGAGCGTGGTGTTAACCATCCTCACGGTAATGGCTCTTTTGGTCGTTCCTGCGACAACGGTCAGCGCCGCAGAGACAGGCAAAAAGGAGTGGAAAACCTTCGACGAGCTTGTTGAGGAAAAGGGATATGTAAACGGCATTCAGCAGCCGTGGTTCATCCAGAACTCGACGGGTAACTGTATCGGTAAGAGTATCACTTCGAACTATGGTACCACTAACTATACCGACGCAATGTTCTATGAGGTTTTCAAAAACTCAAAGGCAATGGGCTTTGATATCGTCCAGCTTTGGATGACATATCAGTTTGGTGGCATCCTGTTTGACAGCGAATGCCAGGTTATCGGCATTGAGCCGACCTATAAAGAAAATCTTGCACGCGTGTTCGAGATTGCAGAAGAGTGCGGCATTTACCTCTGCCTTGGCATCGTAAACCACACCGAAAGCTCCACATATGTAAACGGTAAATACCGTTATGAAGAGCTCTGCCGTTTCATGCACAATGAAAAACAGACCAAGATGTTTGTTGACAACTGGCTGACCCCCGTGATTGAGATGGCTAAAAAGCACGATAATATAATAATGGCAAACGTATTTGTTGAGCCTGAATCCAACGGCGGACGCTGGGGAATTCAGACAGGTGCAAGCTGGGAAAACCTTTCTAAGTTTATGACTACCGTCAACGATACAATACATAAGCTTAACCCCCGCATCACAACCTTTGCGGGCGCAACGGGCAGTGTTAATGAGACCTTTGAATATTATAAGAACATTGACTTTGACTGCTACGGCTATGACTTCTATTCAGACGGCAAGCCCGCGCACGACACAAGTGAGCTTTTCCTTAATAAACCTTTGGTATATGGTGAGTTCGGTATTTCCGACAGCAGTAATTCACTCACCCGCTCCGACGAGTTTATGACGTCTTATTTCGGCAACTATTTTGACACGGTTGTTGAAAACGGCGTAAAGGCAGGATTCTATTGGTATTACGGCTTCCCCGGCGGCGCACAGGGCGTGACAGATGACAAAAACCGTCTGCGTCCGTTCACCTGGGCGGTTCGCGCCTGGTCGCTCGATGCCGAGTATGCCAAAACAGGCTACGAGGGAATAGATGCTCCCACGTTTATGTACTCGACGAGTGAGGCAATCCGCTTCTTCGGCTCCCGCGGCGCCAGCGCAATCACCGTTGAGCGCTCAAAGGACGGTAAGACGGGCTGGAAAAAGGTCCTCACCTTTGACCCCAACGACCCCGAGGCAGTTGAAAATTACGAGTTTGGCTCGATGATGTACGAATGGATTGACCTCGACGTTAAGGAGGGCGAAACCTGGCATTATCGTGCAGTTGCAGCCGATGCTGACGGCAAAACCGCAACCTCGGAAACCATTTCTCTCACAGCAGATATCGTCACCTGTGGGGAGGAAGACAACCTCATTAAAAACGGTGGCTTTGAAAACGGCCCCCTCAAGATTCGCAGCAACGTCGACGGCTCAATAGGCGACGGCGTTGACGGCTGGATAATCTGCAACCAGACTAAATCCGAATATGATATGACCCACTATAGAAACGGTGAGGCTGCACATTCGGGCAAGGGCTCTGTATATCAGATTACCAAGCTCCATCAGGGAGTAACACTCAAGCCCAACACAGACTATACTTTCACCTTCTATTATAAGTATGACGAGGTCGAGGGCTATTGGAACTCGATAATTGCGTTCCTGACAGACTACGCCGAAAATTCGGACGCCGACCCGGGAAACAAGGTGAACAGCCTTGTGGGCAGAATTCGTCCGCTTGATAAAAACAAGCACGGCGATTGGGTACGTCACACTGTTAAGTTCAACAGCGGCGACATAACCGACACACGTCTCATGTTCTATGCATGGCACGGCGGCGCTCAGCAGAACGAGCCTGAATCGAGAATAGATTGGTACATCGACGACGTTTATCTCTTCGAAACTGCGAAGTAAATATAATATAAGGAGTTGATTTTTTAAATGTTTAAAACACGCAAAATTCTTTCCTTAGCACTCACCCTCGCAATGCTCCTGTCGGCAGTTTTCTGCACCGGCGCAGTGGCAAATGCGGAGGATGCAACGGCAACACTTCCGACAACTTGTAAAATGTCACGTTTGACTCTTTCTTCAACCGAAGAAGATATGGATTGGAGCCTTTTGGGACAAAACCTTATCCCCGACTCTACAGTTGCGGAGTTTGACAGTGAAGGTAACTATGACACCTACTATGCAGACGAAACAAACGGCACGGGCCTAAACAACCCGAATGCCCATTGGGGAAAAGCGACTCTGAAGCACAACGCTTATAGCAAAGGAGAAGAAGAGTATAAGGGCCCCGCAAGACGAGGACAAATAGATAAGAACGTATCCCACACTGCAGACGGCTCCGGCTCTTTATGTATTACACCGAAAAGTGAAGACGACTATGAAGGTAAGCGTCTTAATATGCCTATAGGCAGCGGTATGCGTGCGGATTCCTGGTATCTTATCACATTCTGGATAAAGGCATCTTCTGCCGGTAATGTAAAGCTCCATACAAAGAACGACTGGAGCGGAACATATAACGTATTTGAAGTTAATGCAACTACCGATTGGCAGCGTATTACCGCATTGGCTTACTGCTATGACCCTGTTAACCATAAGGACAGATACGGTGCTTATGTTTGCGTAGAAGAAGTTGGCACAAAAACAGTATATGTTGATGAAATCGAGCAGTATAAAGTTGATTTAGATTATGCACAGAAATGCATAGATGCAGGAAACATACTTCTTAACGGAAAAGAAGAATATATAACAAGTGACACAGTAGGACTTACAAACCTTACATCTTCAGGTCAGTATGAAACCTTTGATTTTGATTATCTCGGTGAAAACCTTGCTTATGACCCGACCGTTTCAAAGTTTGTTGATGATGGAACAGGCACAATGGTTTACGACGATACCAACGGAATGAGAGCGGGCGAAGACGGTTACACAACCGACGAGTTTGGTTCTCCTAAAAACCAGAATTCTGCAAAAACCGATGTTTCGCACACGAATGACGGCAGTGGTGCAATTGTGTATAGCACAACGAAAAACTGGACCCTTAAAATAGCACCAAAACTGCAGAAAAAGTCATATTATCTTATAACGTATTATTTCAAGACAGCATCTTCTACCGGTTGTAACATTCGTCATGTTTGTGCCCAAAACTGGGCTTCCGGTAACTGGAAAGAATTGGGAGGAAACTATTCTACCAGTTGGAAGCGATTTACCTATATTGTTTATACCGGTAACCAAACGCATTCAGGAGCTATTGGTACATATAACATTTGTGAAATTGCCTTTGACGATTTCGGTGTTTACAGACTTGACCCTGAATATGCTTCAAAGTGTGTAACTGCCGGTAAACTTTTAACGGAAACTGATTTGCGTGCAGATGAAGATTTTGCTTCGTTCACCGCAACTGCAATGACAGGCACTGCGGTTGAAGATTTTGATTTCGAAACACTCACAGAAAATCTCATTCCCGACCCGACCGTTAAAGAATTCAATGAAGACGGCACATACAAAACTTATTATGCATCTATGGGTTCAACACACGCAACTTCAACCGTTGCTAACCCGAATGCTTGGTGGGCTGTTCCGGCCTCCTTTAGCCACGTTCAAGGACAGTGGGGCGGTTGGAGCAACTGGATTGGTCCAGGCTTGCAGACGGGCAAAATAACAAACGATAACCAGTATTCACACACAATCGGCGATGGAAGCGGTGCTTTAAAGACTACTACAAGTACAAACCTTTATTTACCGCTGCCCACGCTTAAAGCAAAAACATACTATGTTTTGACGCTTTGGATTAAAAACGGTAAAAATAATGCAATGCTCACTTTGTTCAAAAATGGCGGTGCGGCAATTAAGGCTCAGGAGCGAGTTTATAATACTGGTACAGGTTGGAACAGATATACATACCTCATTCGCACAGGAACGTCTGACCTCGCCGCTACAAACGCCATTAATATTTATGCAGAATCAGAAACCTACGTTGACGACATTGGCTTGTATGAAATTGACGCTTACTATGGTGCAGAATGCATGACTGCCGGCAAATTGCTTGGAAACGCCGGTAATACAGCAAGTGTTGAGGCTACCGCAAATACCGCATACACCATCACACCGGATGAAGGCTACTTTATTCCTTATGGTGCAATGGCAACCACAGGCGGTACAATGGCAGAAAAGCTTGGCAACGGACAATTTTTTGCAAAGACCGCAGACACTTACAGCTATAAGCAGTTCAAATACCCCTCAGGCATTGTCGGAACGTTTGGCGCGTCTGTAAAGATAACGGGTGATAAAGGCATTCAGTTTGGCTCACTCGTTACAGACAATCTGAGCACCAAATCACACGGAACACTCGTAATCCGTGGCGATTTCGACGCTTTCCGCGCAACACTCCCCTCATATACGAGAGAACAGATTTTCAATATACTTTATAACAACCTGAAGACAAATAACATTGCATCAGGTGAGGCTGTTAACGTTGGTAACGCAGGTGAAGTTATTGCCGTTATGTACGTTGACCGCACAAAGTATATGTGGAAGAACTCTGAAAACACAGAGCTTCAGTACGCAGTACGTCTCTACAATGTTGAACAGAACTTTGCAGACGTAGAGTACACCGCAGTTGGATACGTTACAACTGCAGACGACGAATTGGTATTCTCTAATACAATCAAGTCCGACAAGTACTCTAACCACGTAAGTAATTAAGAAGGAGGAGATTATTGTGAAAAACATATATGATGCTCCCGAGTTTGAAGTTATCAGCCTGATGGCTGACCGCGCTATGTGTGCAGGCGAAGAAGACGAAGCAGACGGCGGTCAGGAACCAACCACCTCACTTCCCTTTATTGTTGGTTAAGGGCTATGCTGAGCTTCAAAAAAATATCTGCGTTTGTGTGCGCTTTCGCTCTTTTGCTCTGCTTGAGTGCCTGCAAAAAGGATAAAGCAGTTTACCTTTCGGATGCAGACAGCGAAGTGACACAATCGCAAAACGAAACAAATACCGACGGCGTATCTTCGGATACGTCGTCGGAGGAAACACAAGGTGAGGACGCGATTGACGACAATGCCTTTGATAACCCCGACATCACGATTGATTTCGCCACAGGCAGCGTAACGTCAACCACCAAAAACCCGTCGTCCTCTTCAAAGCCGCAAAGCAGCTCTAAACCACAGAGCAGCTCCCAGGTGACAAGCACCGCCACCCAGTCTGATAAAGACAAGGAGAATATGGACGGCTGGTCACCCTGGTCAGAATAGGCCCCATCTTAGAGGGGGCTGTCACCGAAAGGTGACTGGGGGAGTGAATGCTATATTCCGTCGCAACGCGACACGTTAACTATTCACTCGTCAACACCCATCGCAACGCATCGACGGCACGGGCCGTCCTTGCACATATGAAAATAGGTACCTATTATATATATTCATTATATATAATCATCTCATTGATACGAGGTAACGATTATGATTATTAAAAAACAATTAGGCAGAATATTGTCTGTTGTGCTGGCGCTTACGGTGCTTGTAGGCTCTCTTGGCCTTTTAACAAATGCAGAAACGGCATCTGACACACCAAGTGCAAAGCTTGTCAGCATTGCAGACGGTTTTGACCTTGATGCCCTCGGCACCAACCTTGCGTATGATTCTAACGTATCAAAATTCACTGGTGGAGTTTATGATACAACAACAGGTATACGTGGTGTTGGAGGTGTCACCAATACAAATAAAGACATGTGGGGTTCACCTGCAGTGTACGAAGCATATTCCTCTGCCACCGCCGATTCACACACACAGGATGGTAGCGGTGCGTTAAAGTACACCTTATCAGGTGCGAATCACCGTCTTTTCCGCGTTGCTCCTAATTCTGAGCAACACACATATTATCTTGTAACCTTCTATTACAAGGGACCCCAACTGCAGTTAAGACATTATTTCAGCTATAACCAGATTCCTTCCGGTGATGCATCGATTACGATCGTTACAGGTGCAACTGATTGGACACGCGTTTCCTATATTGTATATTCCGGCTCATATGCAACGGCTATGAATATGGGTGGATATATACAGGCAGGCACCGCATATTTTGACGATTTTGCAGTTTATAAGATGGATACCGCTGCTGCTGAAAAATCTGTTGCTGCGGGCAAACTCTTTTCACCCGATGATATAACCTATGCATCGGCAACGGACCCTGCTATGACGGATGTTGCAATCCCCGACGGTTATGACTTTACCGCTCTCGGTGAGAACCTTGCAGCCGACCCGACCGTTAAGGAGTTCAGCGGCACGTCATACAAGACCTATGATGCTTCAACTGCACCTAATGCAGTTTATTCGAGAACTGTTTTGAGCGGCCAGACGGCTACAATGTGGCAAACACCTGCTGCGCTTAACGCACCCACACTTGACACTGCCGCATCACACACAAACGATGGCTCGGGCGTGCTTAAGTATGAAATTAACGATTCAAGCTCACGCACAATCCGTCTTACCAACAGCAAGGCAGAAGAGTATTCTTACTATCTTGTAACCTATTGGATTAAGGCTGATTCGACGGTAAACATCAGACATCATCTCTCCTGGAATAAGGAATTCAAGGATGCTTATAACGTTAATCCGAATGGCGAATGGACACGTGTTTCTTACATTCTTTATTACGGAAGCAAGTCTATCGGCGGTAACAACTGCGACGGCACGCACGGCACAGGTCTTTATCTGTTGTCCAACAACGGCACAGTTTATGCTGACGACTTCGCAGTTTACAAGCTGTCCTCAGGCGTCGGCGGCAAGAGTGTTGCAGCAAAAGAGCTTATCGCTCTGACCCCGCCTGCAACACCGCCTGTTGAGCTCCCCAACGAAAGCAAGATATTCAACGTATTACCTGCCGACACTAAGTATGTTGATTTCGCACAGTTCGGCGCAACAATCGTTACCGACCCGACTGTTAAGGAATTCGACGGCAACACCTACAAGGCATACTATGTTGATGAAGCCACAGGCACAGACGTTGCCAATGCAAATGCTTGGTGGGGCAAGGCCGTTAACAAATATCAGGCGTTTTCTGCTAACGTTAACGTTTATAAGAGCCCCAAGGCTCGCGGCCTTCTCTCTAACAACAGCGCACTTTCACACACCGCGGATAATTCCGGTGTTATCACAATGCCCTCAAGCGGCGAGCAGCAGGTTTATCTGCCGCTGCCCAAGATGGAGGCAAAGAAGGGTTATGTAATTTCTGCCTGGGTTAACCTGGCTGCCGATTCGACCCTGACCACCCAAATCTTTAACGGAAGTCTTGCAGAGCTCTCTAAGAAACAGACCTCTTATTCTAAGGGCTGGCAGAGAGTCACCTGGTTCTACTACACAGGTGAAAACGCTGCTTCCAACTATTCTATGAGAATTTATCTCAGCAGCACAGGCGCTGTCATTGACGATATCAACGTTCAGCCCCTTGATGATGCATATACAAAGCAGTGCATTGACGAAAGCAAACTTATTGAAAATATTCAAAGACCTACTTTCCCGGCTACTGCAACGTATAAGGACGTAACCTTAAACTCAAGCAACTGGCCGTATCTCTATGACGGTAATGTTGATTGGACTTCTCTCGGCACAAACCTCATCACCGACCCGACAGTTAAGGAGTTTAACGCTGACGGCACATACAAGGCATACTATGCTGATGAAGCCGCAGGCACAGGCGTTGCCAACGAAAACGCTTGGTGGGGCAGAGCTGCTAACAACTGGCAGGCATTCCATACGAATGCAAGCGGTCTGACTAACTACGGTGGTGCGAAGCCGAACGGCGCGCTCACAAGTGAGACAAAGTATTCTCACACAGATGACGGCTCCGGCGCGATTATAATGAAGAAGAATCAGTTCAACTACCGCTTACCGTTGCCCAAGATGGAGGCAAACAACACCTACGTTATTACCTTCTGGGTTAAGTTTGTTTCGAGCAAAAATCACAACATCCGCTTGTATAAGACCGCGGGTGGCAGCGACCAGATGGCCATCGAAACAAACTATAGCAAGTTTGATTCGCAGAACTGGAAGCGTGTAACCTTCTTGGTTTACATGGCTGACAAGACACATGCAGACCCGTTCATCGAAATTTACAACAACTCTGTTGGCTTTGTTGACGATGTTGCTGTTTACAAGCTGACAAATGATGAGTATGCACTCCAGTGCCTCACCGCAGGCAAGCTGGTTGCTGACGGCGTTGACCCGACACAGGCACCCGCTAAGGAGCCTGACCCGCCTGTTGACCCCGAGTTTGTTGCCGTTTATAAGAACGCAACCAAGGGCGAAACAATTTATGACTATTCTGATTTAGATTGGTCTACACTCGGAACCAACCTTGTTCCCGACCCGACGGTTAAGGAATTTAACCCAGACGGCACCTATAAGGCATATTATCAGAACGAAACCACAGGCTCCGGCGTTGCAAACGCAAACGCAATTTGGGGCAAGGCGGTTAACAAGT
Source organism: uncultured Clostridia bacterium (assembly GCA_937912045.1). GTDB lineage: Bacteria > Bacillota > Clostridia > Oscillospirales > Acutalibacteraceae > SIG589. The sequence goes on along the minus strand of CALDPI010000235.1, from coordinate 34,394 downwards.
ATCAGCAGTTTAATGCAGGTGCTACCAAGCCGAATATGTGGTTCAGCCCCAAGGCACGCGGAATTTTGAGTAATGATACCACGGTTTCGCACACAAACGACGGCTCGGGTGCTATCGTACTGCCGGGCAGCGAAGTTCAAAACTACTGCATACCGCTACCCAAGATGGAGCCCAGCTCCTACTATGCTGTTACCTTCTGGATTAAGGTTGAAGGAAACGATGCAGAAATGCGCTTCCAGTCCTCAACAGGCGCAAACCTTAACATAAGATACGGCATATTCGGCAGCAAGAACTCCTGGCAGAGAGTAACCATGCTCATCTACACAGGTGCTTCCACCTTCTCTGAGCCTAACCTCAGCTTATACTCTCAGACAAAGGGCTATGTAGACGATATTGCCGTTTACAAGCTTGAGTCTGCATATGGCGCAGAGTGCCTTGAGGCAGGCAAGATTCTTTACAAGAAGACCACCGCCGCCACAACACCCGCCGTTGACGGATATGAGTTTGGCCTTGAAGGCAACCTTGCAACTGACGGCTCGTTCGAGCAGAGCGGCACCGCAAATTCTTCTGCAAAGTACGGCTCTAAGGTGTTTGAGGTTACTGCACAGAACGGCAAGATTACATTGCCTGCAGTTTCCTATGGTAACTACTATCTCGTCACATACTGGGTTAAGACCGCAGGCTTCCAGTCGGCAGACAAGGTAACCGCCGACCTCGTAAGCAACGGCGTATCGACACGCACCATTAAGACGGCTGCTAATAATAACGGCTGGACCAAGGTTACTGCCATTATCAACGCAGGCGACTATGCAAACTTTATCGAGTTTGATACAAGCGTGCTTTCCGCAGGAAAGGCAATCTACGTTGACGGTCTTACAATCCACGCATTACCCGACGACGTCGCAGCGGCTGCTGCGGTTATCGACAGCTACAGAATCGGCGTTCTCAACTCGGCGATTGTAGACGTTGCTGCAAAGGTATTCGGCGCGGATGGCGTTTATGATTCAAAATATGATATGTGGCGCGGACTCGTAAGTCCTGTTCTCAGTACCGCAACCAAGAACGAAACCTACGTTTCGCTCTGCGCTAAGTACTATCTGGATTATGTCAGAAATGACAAAATTAACAGAGGCTTTGCACCTTCGGGCTTCGGTCTCAGAAGAGAATTTGCAAACCAAATTTGCGACCCCGCAAAGAACCTCATTACAAACGCTGCTTGTGATAATGCAACCTACTGGGCAGATTCCACAGGCTTTGCAACCATCACAACAGAGGAAAAATATGATGGCAACACTTCGCTTAAGGTAAGCGGCCAGGGCCTTTTCGTTAAGAAAATAACTGTTAAGCCCAACACCACCTATTATTTAAGCCTTTACGGCATGGGCTATTCGGATACAGTCGTTCCGCACGTTCATTTCGGTATTATGGATATGAACCTGCTTCCTTTCGAAAATCCGAAGTCGACTTATGAAACAAGCGAATGGACACGCGATGGCTCGTCCAAGCAGGAAATCACTATTAAGTATCCCGACGGTACTTGGTACAACCGTACATATCAGTTCAATACCGAGGATAACACAGAGGTTTACTTCTTTATCCAGGGCATCAAGGGCGAAATGTACTTCGACGATATCAAGATTTTCGAAACCGCCGACGCTAAGCCTGCGAAGGAAAGCGTAAACATCACCGATATTGACACCTACAACTACGACGAAGCAAAATTTGCCTGCGACGAATCTGACAACCTGATTAAGAACGGTATGTTCGATAAGGGAACAGAGTTCTGGAAGGACTTCAACGGTATGGGCAAATTTGTCGAGGTTGTAACCAGTGAAGGCAACAAGATGCTTCACTATAAGGGCTCAAATTGGGGTTATTACTTCCTTCCCACCGTTAAGCTTGAGGCTAACAAGTCATACACATTCTCGTTCTGGTACAGAACTCTCAACGGCGAAAGCGCGAAGTTCGGTATTGTTTCACTCAAGAATCCGCGCGCGTTCATCAGCACCCCGCAGGATGTTTCTATAAACCGCGGTGAATGGACTCTTGTTTCCATCAGCTTCAAGACTTATGCGGAAAGTGAAGTTTCCTTCGCAATGTACGATAAGGACGGTGAAGCCGTATTCGATAAGTTCCGTCTTTTCGAAGCAGAAAACGGTTATGCTCTCACTCTTGCAGAGGATATGCCTAAGGGCGGCCTCACCTTCGCTGATACTGTTCTTGGAACAGACGGCCTCCAGAAGGACGAGGAAGAAAAGAAGGACGACGTCGTTGAAGACACCGATTCGGATGACGACTACGTAGATGACACCGATTCTGACGACGATGACGACGACGAAACCGAGGAAACAACCAAGAAGGTTGTACAGAAGTACAAGAAGAAGGGCACCCCTGTTCGACTTGCAACCTGGTTCATCATTTTGATGATTGCCCTTGCGGTTGTTGTACTCGCCGCAATCACCTTCCTTATCATCTTCCTTGTGAAGAAGAAAAGGAAAAAAGAACAAACTGCTCAGTAAAGCAAAATGAGTTTTATTGATGTCAGGCACTTAATTTGGGAGGTATAATTTTGAAATACGTTTCAAAGTTCACTTGCACAGTTTTAATTATATCTTTGATAACAACACTGTTTTCGCAGGTCATATGCTCTGCTGACACGGTGTCTGACATCAATCCAACCGCTGCCGCCGCTACAGCCGGCAGCGGATACATCGATTACCTCGAAGGCAAAAACGATTATACCGGCGCATCTATGAAAATAGATGCGTCAGGTTTCGTTGCCACAGAGGGCTCAAGCGCAAAGCTTGGTTCATATTGCGATAAGGACAACGTCCTTATTATAGATTCAGAAAGCGGCCCTGTTTCCTTTAACGTTAATTGTGAGACAGCTGCGCTTTACAACATCGCACTTAACTATGCCGCTGTTGACAACAGCGAATCAAAAATAGAGCTTTCCTGCAAAATCAACGGCACAGAGCCCTTCGCGGAGGCAGACAGCATGTTCCTGCCGCGCGTTTGGGTTGACGAAGGAAAGCCCACAGAGGATGCCCTCGGAAATCAGTCCAGCCCCACTCAGATACAGCTGCCAAAATGGGTGTCAGAAAAGCTGATTGACCCCGACGAGCTTTATTTAGAGCCGCTTAAGTTCGCATTCGCAAAAGGTGCAAACACCATCACAATCGAGCTTTATTCGGGCACAATTGCGCTTGAATCCATCACACTTTCGGGCGCTGTGAAGACCCCCGCGTATTCAGCCGAAGACGCATCAGACATTTATGACGGAGCCGACGTTGTAATTGAAGCGCAGGAGGCAAAAGATAAAAGCTCTAAGGAGCTTCGTCCCCTGGCAGACGGCACAGACCCGTCGCTCAATCCGTCAAGCGCATACCACACCTCAATTAACTGCATCGGCGGCAGCAACTGGGATGCCGCAGGCGAGAGAATCACCTGGGAATTCAATGCGCCAAAGGATGCATATTATAGCATAACCTTCAAATATAAGCAGGGTTATCTTACCAATGCCAGTGCAATCAGAAGTCTGCAAATAGACGGGGAAACCCCGTTTGCAGAGGCAAGTGAAATCAAGTTCCCCTACAGCACCAAGTGGAACCTTCTCACCTTTGGCGGCGAGACCCCCTATTATGTCTATCTCAAAGAGGGTCCGCACACCATTTCTCTTAAGGCTACCTTAGGCTCCGTTGCGGATATCAGCCGCAGACTTGAGACACTTATATATAATGTAGGCGAAATGTATCGCCAGATAATTATGATTACGGGTACCACCCCCGATGCCAACCGCGACTACCGTCTTTACGACCAAATTCCTACTCTTAATGATGACCTTAAGAGCTATATCGAGGAAATCGACGGTTTGGTTAAAGAATATAACGCCATTACCGGCGCAAAGGGCGGCTCTAATGCCGTCACCCTTGAAAGTCTTGCACTCGTTCTCGAGCGTATGCTGGAATCGAAGTTCAAGGCACATAAATACGTAAGTGACCTTTTCAATAACTACAGTAGTGCAGGCGCATGGATTTACGAAATGCGCAAGATGCCGCTCGACATTGAAAAGATAATAATAGGTGGAGAAAGCGTTGACGCCAAGCAGTACAAGTCCAACTTTATTGAAAGATTTGTCTTCGGCTTTAACAAGCTTCTTGCCTCATATATTGTTGACTATAACTCACTTTCCACGGCAGAGGGCGAGGGTGTTATCGACGTTTGGGTAAACATCGGCCGCGACCAGTCAAGAGTTCTTCAGAAAATGGTCGAGGATAGCTTTACACCCAAAACAGGCATAAAGGTCAACATAAAAATTGCTGCAGCATCAATAATTCAGGCAAAGCTTTCGGGCAATGCGCCTGACTGCACCATTATGCAGAGCAATGACACACCCGTTAACCTTGCAATGCGTGGAGCACTTTATGATTTGTCACAGTTTGAGGATTTTGAAGAAACACTGCAAGCAAACTACGGCAGCGATAAGCCCATCAACCCATTCAGATATAAGGGTGGCGTTTACGGCCTTGCCGACAGCATCACCTTTAATATGATGTACGTCAGAGACGATATTTTTGAACAGTTTGAAATTTCTGTGCCGAAAACGTGGGACGAGTTTTTGCGTTGCTGCGCGGTGCTTATGAGAAATAATCTTTCTGTGGGCGTTCCGCAGAACTATAGAACCTTCCTTTATCAGAAGAGCGGAACACTCTATACGGACGACCTTTCAAGAACCAACCTTGATACCGCAGAGGCGTTTGATGCATTTAACTTCTATACGGATTTGTACGTTGAATACAAGCTGCCCGTAGCTTTCAGCCTTTACAACCGTTTCCGTACGGGTGAAATGCCGCTGGGCATTGAGCCTTACACAACCTATGCTACGCTTATGGCGGCGGCACCCGAAATCAGCGGCCGTTGGAGCGTGCATCAGCTTCCGGGCTTTGAAGGTAAGGACGGTCTTAACAACAAGACAATCGGCACCTCGACCGCGACGGTAATACTCAAGGATACCGACTCGCCCAAAGAGGCGTGGGAGTTCCTCAAATGGTGGACCAGCGCCGACGTTCAGTACAGATACAGCTCGGACGTTGAGTCGATTGTTGGTATTGCCGCACGTGTGCCCACAGCAAACGTAAACGCTCTGCAGCAGCTGTCTTGGAGCAGAGACGACGCAAAGGTTATACTTGAGCAGTATAAACTCGCAGAATTTATACCCGAGGTTCCGGGAAGCTACTATGTAACTCGTTCACTCGAAAACGCATTTTATGCCGTTTACAGTGATGGCGAAGCACCCAAGGATGCTCTTACCAAGTGGGCGCTTATGATAGATGAAGAAATGGAAAGAAAGAGCAAAGAATATTCCGTAAATAAGTAGGAGGGAAAGCAAGTGAAATCGAAACTTAAAAAACGCTACAGAAGCGAAAGCTTTCTTCAGCCTACGTTACTTTTAACGCCCTTTTTGGCGCTGTTTTTCCTGTTCACCGTTTTGCCGATTCTTTCATCGGTGGTGCTGAGCTTTACAACCTTTGATATGCTCAATCTGCCGACGTTTAACGGTGTGCAGAACTACATAAGACTGTTTTTGTACGATGATATTTTTAAAATCGCACTCAAAAACACCCTTATTTTCGCTGTTATAACAGGTCCTCTCGGATACGCGTTTGCTTTCCTGCTTGCGTGGTTCATAAACGAGCTTCCGCGCGTTGCAAGAGCGGTTGTTTCCTTCGTTTTCTATTCGCCCGCGCTTGTCGGAAACGTGTATTTCATCTGGCTGTTTATATTCAGCGGCGACAGCTATGGTCTCATAAACGGTTTCCTGCTTGAGTATGGCTTCATAACCGAGCCGATTATTTGGCTCAAGGAAGAGGCCTATGCACTGCCGATTGTTATGATAGTCCAGTTGTGGATGAGTATGGGAACCTCGTTCCTTGCCAACATTTCGGGTCTTCAGAATGTCGGAAGCGAGCTTTACGAGGTTGGCGCGATTGAGGGTATCCGCAATCGTTGGCAGGAGGTTTGGTATATAACCCTGCCCTCGATGAAGAGCATACTGCTTTTCTCTGCTGTTATGCAGATTCAGGCGGCATTCTCTGTCAGTTCTGTTGCAACAGCCCTTACCGGTAATCCGAGTACTAACTATATAACCCACACCATCGTTACCCATATGGCAGACTACGGTACTGTCAGGTACGAAATGGGTTATGCCTCGGCAATAGCGGTCTTCCTGTTTGCCCTTATGGCAATTACAAGATATGTAATAGGAAAACTGCTTAATACGCTTGATAAATAGTAATTGGATTAATTGAAGGGAAAGGTTTAACACTTATGGCACGTAATCAGGTAAAAAGATATACGCGTTCAAAGTTCGGCACCGCAGTCATTGCAATATTTTTGACGGTGTTCGGCGCATTCATGCTTTTGCCGCTTGTATATCTTATTGTTACATCATTAAAGCCTTTGGATGAAATCATGGCATTCCCACCAAAGTTTTACGTTGTGTCGCCAACAGTTGAAAACTATCTGGCGTTACCGCAGTTGTTATCGACCGAGTGGGTTCCGTTTTCAAGATATATCATCAACAGCGTTTTCGTCAGCGTTGTTACGACAATGCTGCACGTCTTTGTTGCCTCCATGGCGGCATTTACGCTTTCAAAATATCACCACAAGGCATATACACTCATTTTTGCACTCGTTCAGATGGCTCTGCTTTTCAATACCTACACACTTGCAATTCCGCAGTATGTAATTATGTCAGAGCTTAAGATTCTTAACACTTATCTCGTATATATTTTGCCCTACATACCGTCAACACTCGGTGTTTTCCTGCTTAAACAGTATATGGACAGCAGTATTCCCGACGTTTTGATGGAGGCAGCTAAAATCGACGGCGCAAACTGCTTCACAATCTATTTCAAGATTGCACTGCCGCTTATTCGTCCTGCCGTGCTGACACTCGTTTTGTTCGCGTTCAGAGATTTATGGGCAACGAGCTCGTCTTCAATGATTTTCGACGAGGACATAAAGTTGCTTCCCAATATTATAGAGCAGATTTCTTCCGCTGGTATTACCCGTCAGGGCAGTACAATGGCGGCATCGGTTATAATGCTTCTGTTCCCGACAACTGTTTATCTCATTTCTCAGTCGAGTGTTACCAAGACAATGAGCAGCTCGGGCATTAAGGGATAGGAGAGTCTTGTAAATGAAAAAATTATTTAAAACGATAGTTTGCATCACTCTGACCGTCCTCATTATGACAGCGGGCTTCAGCGCAAGCGCTGCATCATTTCAGGAGAGAAACGGTCAGGGTAAGACCGTTCTCGTACAGCAGAAGGATGTCTTTGCAAGCAAGCTATATTTAGAAGGACAGGATTTAGGCATAGGCGCATTCAACGCAATAAACGATATATGCGTTTGCGGCGACTATATCTACCTGCTTGACAGCGGAAATTCCCGCATTGTCGTGCTTGATAAGAACTATAAATTTATTCGCGTTATCGACCATATTGCAAACGGGGAAGAGGCACTTGACCTTTCAAGTGCAAACGGACTTTTTGTCACAGCTGAAGGTACGATATACATAGCCGACAGCACCAATGAGTATGTTGTCGTTATAAATGCCGCGGGCACAGTCAGCAAGATAATAACAAAGCCCGATTCGGCCATCGTTCCCGATGATATGGAGTTTAAGCCGACAAAGGTAGTAGAGGATGAGGACGGATTTATATTTGTTCTCTGTGAGGGTGGTATTTATGGCGCGCTCGTATTTAATTCTAAGTATGAGTTTTGCGGCTTTTTCGGCGCAAACCTGACCTCTGCAACGGTGCTTGATGCAATAAAGAATTTCTTTGTTAATACACTTAAAACCGATGCGCAGTATGAATATTCTCTGCGTGAGCTTCCATATGAGTTTGACGATATTTATGAAAAAGGCGGCTTTATTTATACCGCAACGGCAAACTCCGAAAGTGGCAAGGGTCAGCTTAGAAAGCTCAGCTATTCGGGAATAAACATTCTTAACCGCGACGGTGAATCGGCTGATAACTTTGCCTTCGGCAACGGTGAATCCATAACACTTATTGATAAGCATTCCGCAACCGAGCATTTTGTTGCTATCGCGGTTGATGACAACGGCTATATATACGGACTTGATTCGACCTATGGCAGAGTTTTTGTCTATGATGAAACCTGCAACCTTGTTACAGCATTTGGCGGCGGCAAGGGCTTGGGCGAGCAGGTCGGCACCTTCCAGAATGCCGCAGAAATTGCCATTAACGGACAGGAAGTGCTTGTTGTTGACTCAACCACCAACAGCGTTACGGTCTTCGGCCTTACAGATTTTGGTGAGCTTCTGTTTTCGGCAATGGCAAAAACAGAGGACGGCGATTTTGAAGGCGCATATCCGCTCTGGCTTCAGGTTAAGGAGCAGGACGGCTACAACCAGATGGCGTACGTTGGTATAGCCAACTATTATATCGCGGTTGAGGATTATGAAAACGCCCTCAAATATGCAGAACTCGGTTACGAGCGTGACATTTACGAGCGTGCGTTTGAGCAGGTAAGACTTAATCTGCTTGCCGATAACTTTGCAATTATCTTTATTGTTGCAATTCTGGCGGTTGCAGGAATAATTGCATATCTCATCTGGCGCAAGAAGCACCCGCGTGAAAAGCGTGAGCCCGGCATCGCCATGACGGCGCTTTTGGCACCCTGGCGTCCGATTCAGACCTCGCTTAAAATGAGGGCACTTCGCAAGCAGAAATCCAAGCAGCTTAATATTTACGTGCTGATATCCGTTGGCATAATGCTGCTTATGTTCATCGGCAAGGTGCTTGAAACCACCTGGGGCGGATTCATGTATACAAACTTCGACCCCGACAAGTACAATTCGGCAATGGTGTTTATCACCACGGTCGGAATTGCAGCCTTGTGGTGTGTTGTAAACTGGGGCCTTTGCACCCTGTTTGAAGGCAAGGGTACCTTTAAGGAGATTGTGATTGTAACGGGCTTTGCCCTCATTCCGCAGATTATATACAGCGCATTCTTCATTGTAGCATCGCACGTTCTTGTATATAGCGAGCAGGCGATTCTCTCAGGCGCACAGGCAATCTGCTGGTTAATCACCATTGTGGTGTTGCTTGTAGAGCTCACAATCATACACGATTACAGCTTCTTCCGTGCACTCGGAATGAGTCTGGTCACAATCGTGGGAATGATTCTTTGCGCATTCCTCATTTTGCTTGTGCTCACACTTTTCCAGGATGTTATAGAGTTTATTCGCTCGGTTTATAACGAAGTAGTTTATAGAAATAATTAGCTGCAGGAGGTCAAAGATGCGAAAAAAATTAATATGTCTGATTCTTTGTCTGATTCAGCTAATTACAGTCTTATCGGGTTGCGGCATTGTAACTGAAAATGCAGAGGGCAAACCCGTTAAAACCACCGAAAACTATGCCGCGAGCGGCACCGTCGCACAGGACGGTGAACTCAGACTCGATTGGGATGCCGACCGTATGGCGTTGCTTATATATAAGGGCGACACGCTTGTATGGTCAAGTATGCCGAAAGAGCAGTACCTCGGCAATTTGTATGAGGGCGGCGTTAAAAGCTACCTCGAGTCCACGCTCATAATCGAGAGCAAGGGCATAAATGACAAGGGTCTTAACACCGTCACCTCCTACACAGGTGCATATGAATACGGAAGAACATATTCATATAAAATAGAAAACGGCATCAGATTGCTTTACTGCTTTGACGAGCAGTGCGTGGCAATTCCGGTTGAATACCGTTTGATTAACGGATATCTCGATGTAAAAATTGACCTTGACAGCATATATGAAAGCCAGCACCAGATTTATAAAATCTCGGTTCTGCCTTATGCCTCATCGGTTGAGAACAAAAAAGAAAACGAGATGTTTATGCCCGACGGCAGCGGTATGGTAATGTACTGTGATACAGACCGTGCCATGCGCACCTATAAGGGTTATGTATACGGCGAGGATAAAGCCTCGACCACACAGTACAGATTTACCGATACAGAGGATGTCAAGCTTCCCGTGTATGCGGTAAGTGATGCGGAGCAGACCTATTGCACAATCATCGACAGGGGTGAGGAATGTGCAGAAATCGTCGCCACCGCAGGTGATTTGGACCTTGGCTTCTCCTATGCATACACCACCTTTGCCATTCGCGGCGCAGAGGCAATCGCTCTGCCGCAGGGCTGGGGCAGCGTTATGATAGGTAACCAGTTCAGCAAAAACGCAGCAACGGGTGAAATTGGTCAGCGCATAATGATTTTGGACGGCGCAGATACAGATTTCTTCAAGACGGCTGACGTTTATAGAGAATATCTTATAGAAGAAAAAGGACTCGAAAAGGCAGAAAAAGAAAGCACAGTCTATCTTGATTTGCCAATGGCTGCCTCAAAGCGCGAATTCTTCTTTGGTATTCCCAAAAAGGTTATAAAGCCCATTACCACATATGCACAGGCGGCAGAAATTGTGGCTGACGTGGCAAAGCAAACAGGCGCTTCATTGGCTGTAAGACTCACCGGTGTTCAAAACGGCGGACTTGATGCCACAAAGATTGCAGGCGGCTTTAAAACTGAGGGCAAGCTTGGTAATAAAAAGGCGATTTCTGCACTTATTAACACCGCAGAAGAAAACGGCGCAAAGCTTTTCCCCGATTTTGACCTTGTCCGTTTCACAAAATCGTCTAACGGATTTAAGGTTAATACCGACGCAGCAACCTCAACAACCTCGCTTAAGGCGTCACAGTATTTCTACTCGGTTTCTACGGGCGGAACTATGAAAAACGCATACGAGTATTATCTGCTCGCACCCAATTTCTTTAAGGAAGCGGCAGAAAAGCTTGAGAAAACCATAAGCAAGAGTGGTTGGGGCGGCGTATCGCTCAGCACACTCGGTAACATTTGCTATGGTGATTATCGTAGGGAAGAAAACTACGTTGCCCTTCAGTTTGCGGAAAACGTTACAAAAGCAACAGGTGTACTGAGCAAAAACGGTACAGAGCTTATGCTCGACTCTGCAAACAGCTTTGCCGCAGTAAGCGCGGATTATATTATTAATTCGCCCACAAACAGCAGTGGCTTCTCGGTTGAGGACGAATGGCTGCCCTTCTACCATATAGTATTTAAGGGCTATAAGGCAATGTCGGGTGCATCGCTCACCTTGTCGGATAATGAAGCAGATGAATTCCTGCGTTCTGTGGCACTCGGTTCGGGCCTTTGCTTCACCGTTTGCGGCACAGAAACCAGCGAGTATTCGGCATCCATATTCGATTCACTTGCGGCAGGCAGCTATTCTGACCGCAAGGGAACCTTGGCAAAAACAGTCGCAAGAGGTAAAGAAGCTATCGAGGCAACGCAGGGCGCAACGATAAGCGGCTTCTCGGTCCTCGCAGACGACGTTTATAAAACAACCTTCAGCAATGGAGTGGAAATCACCATTAACTGTGGTGAGGTCGACTATAATTCTGATAACGTCAGTGTCGGCGCAAACGACTTTATAATTAAGAGATAGGGAGTAGGTTTATATGAAAAACACAATATTCAGCAAATCAAAACTCCCCGCCTCGATGGAGAAGCGCCGCGCCCGTCAGGGCTTCGTGTTTACAATCCCGTGGGTTGTGGGCTTTCTTGTATTCTTCTTATATCCCGCGCTGCAGTCAATCTGGTACGCCTTTTCAAACGCAAACCCACTTGACGAACATGATGGAACGATTATAAATTATTTTGCCACTCGTTTCTCGGGAATAGAATTTTTTAAGGAAATCTGGACGGTGGATACAAAATTCACCACCAACCTTTTTGACTCGATTGTTGACTTTTTCTATTCTTTGCCCATCATTCTGTTTTTGAGCTTTGTGTTCGCAATCGTTCTTAATCAGAATTTCCGTGGCAGACTTATAGTCAGAGCAATATTCTTCCTGCCCGTTATAATTGCCAGCGGCGTTGTGCTCACCTATTTAAACGGCGACTCCAACGCGCAGGCACTTCTCGAGTCGGGCGGTGGTTCGAGCGGCGGACTTTACAATTCCTTCAGTTTTTCCACAATGCTGGAAAACGTAGGTCTTCCTGCAGCACTGGTCAAACAGCTTAATGAGTACATTTCGTCCATCTTCAACCTTGTGTGGAGCTCGGGCGTGCAGACGATTCTGTTCCTTGCAGGTCTGCAGTCCATTTCGGCACAGTATTATGAGGTTGCAAAGGTCGAGGGTGCAACAGGCTGGGAAACCTTTTGGTACGTCACCGTTCCGATGATGGCAAACGTTATCGTACTCAACGTTGTATACACCTGTATCGACCTGTTCACGTCCAATAACAACCAGGTTATGCAACAGGCATACACCTTGATTCAGGAAAGCAACTATAACAAATCATCTGCAATAATGTGGAGCTATTTCGTAATTTTGGGTGTCGTTATCGGTGCAATCCTGTTCATATTCAGAAAACCGCTTAAGCGCGCAGCAATGTAGGGAGGGAACAAATTGAATAATAAAACAGCAAATATAGTTCGCTCCGTTTTGGCAAGCATTGTGCGCTGGGCATTCTTAATCGGAATAATTTATATTATTTTGTTCCCGGTTATCTACGCTGTAAGCACAAGTCTTATGACAAACGACCAGCTTCTGGACCCCTCGGTCGTGTGGGTGCCAAAGATGGTGACCTTCAGCAACTATGTTACAGTTTGGAACACAATGGAGTACGGAACTAACTTCTTGTTCACCGTCTTCCTCGTATGTATGAGCGTGCTTTTCCAAATATTCAGTTGCTCCTTGGCAGCGTACGGACTTGCAAGGTTTAAATTCCGCGGACAAAACCTCCTGTTTTTCCTTGTAATTGTTACAATCATCGTACCGCCGCAGATGCTTATAGTACAGCAGTATGCAATATTTAAGGGTATGGGACTGCTTGATTCGGTCTTTACGTATTTCTTGCCTGCGGTTTTGGGTCAGGGCGTCCGTTCAGGACTTATGATATACATATTCAGGCAGTTTGTTAAAAACCTGCCCAAAGAGCTTGAAGAAGCAGCATATATCGACGGCTGCGGCACCTTTAAGACCTATTGGAAGATTGTTGTTCCGTCGTCGGCGGTTTCATTCCTGGTTGTTGCCATACTTTCAATCGTGTGGTACTGGAACGAAACCCTCATCCCGACAATGTTCTTCGATGAACTGTCGCCGCTTTCAACCCTGCTATCAACCTTGAAATCGACGCTTTCACAGGCATCAACGGGCATTGCCACCATAAGAAATCAACTTATGGCGGGTGTTATGCTCTTCCTCACGCCGATGATAGTTATGTACGCGGCACTGCAGAAATACTTCATTCAGGGTATTGAACACTCCGGCCTGGTCGGATAGTGATTTAATAAAAATGAAAAGGAGAAACGCATTATGTTAAAAAGAACTCTTTCTTTGGTTCTCTGTCTTTTGATGGTGCTGGGCCTCACAGCCTGCTCAATCACCACAGGCGGAGAGGACGGAAGCGAATACTATGTTGAGTCTTTCATTACCGAAACGGTAAGCAAGGAAGATACCGATACCGACAAGGACGCTTCCTCCAAAAAGGACACAACGTCCAAAAAGGATACCTCCAGCAAGGTAACCCAGCCCGGTAACGTTGTTGACAACAAGGAAACGGCAGGCCGTTTCGACGTTGACTATTCGGGCAAGACCGTAAAGCTGTTGCTTTGGTACACGCCGGAACCGTGGGAGAAGCAGATTTACGATGAGTATGAGAAGCAGACAGGTGCAAAAATCAAATACATTCCTGTTGCAGATGCAACCCTTATGTTCCAGAAGCTGACTGCGCTTATTGCCGCAAACGACGCTCCTGATGCAACAATGTTCGATGCCAACAACTATTTCCCGTCCTTTATCACCAAGAGATTGGCACAGCCCCTTACAAAGTATATCGATAAGAGCAAGGACACCTGGCTTGCATATAACCTTATGGACGCCTGCAAGTACAACGGCGAATACTACGGCATAACCGACCATTTTTGGGGCGGTACCAAATTTGTATATTTCAATAAGAAGATTTTCGGAAGCTCTACAAAGGTTAAGAAGACCCCGCTTGATTACTATAACGAGGGCAAGTGGACCTGGGATGCATTCTATGAGCTTGCAGAGGCTTTGACCGTTAAGGACAAGAGCGGCAATGTTACTCAGTGGGGTGCAAAGTATGACGGTTACGGTGCATTCTCGCTTTCCGCAGGTGCTTCTGTTATTAAACCTAACAACGGCAACTTCACAAACACAATAAACAGCAAGGAAATGAAGGATTCTTACGAATTCGTTAAGAAACTGAACAAAAACAACTATATGACCAAGGACCAGGGCTCTTGGACGGGTGGCAATATTGCAATGTATGTTTACGATCAGTACCCTGTTCGTGTTGACAAGTATGAAAGCTGGAAGAACGCCAAGTTTGAATGGGATTGGGTTCCCTTCCCGTCATACACAGGTGGAACAAGCTACCAGCCCATAGGTGTTCAACTCGGTATTGTTCCGCGCAAGGCAAAGAACCCTGAATTGGGCTATTCACTTGTCAACTGGAGAGCATATTATCAGGCAAATATGAAGGCTATTTCACAGTCTAACAAAGCGTGGGTAGAGCGCTGGAAGAAGGCTGTTACAGGCAAAACCTACTTCTCGGTTGAACCCGACATTATCGGCAATCAGGTTTGGACCCTCTATGCTGAGCTCAGCGACCCTTCAAAGAGCTTGGAGAACTCCATCAAATCCTGGACAACAGTTGTTGACGGTGCAATCAGAGATTACGAGAAAGAAAAGAAATCTTTCAGCTTTAAATAAGCAACATTTAAGTATGTGACAGGGCATACGCCCTGTCACATATTTATAAAGCGAATTTACCGCAAAGAAACAGGTGATATTATGGCAAATAATACAAAAACCTATATAAGCGAAAGGCTTGAAAAAAACGGCTATGTAAACGGAATTTACATTCCGTGGTTCCAGGGAAAATGGTATGGCCGCGATATCGGCACCACCTTTTACGGAAACAACGCAGGCGAGTGCTGTTTTAATGAAAAATATATAAGAAAAACCTTTTATAACGCCAGAATGATGGGCTATGAAATGGCAAAAATCTGGCTTAATGAAGCGTTTGAGGGAATGCTCTATGATGAAAAGGGCACCGTTATCGGTGTAGAGCCTTTGTTTTTGCAAAATCTTGAAAGACTTTATCAGATTGCGCGTGACGTTGACCTTAACATAAGCATTTGCCTCTTTGACCATTGTGAATGCTCATTCACAGGAAATAAGTTTGAATATGACAAGCACACACGCTTTATGCAGGTGCCCTCCGAAACTGATAAGTATATAAAAAATTATGTCTATCCGATTTTGGAGCTTAGCCGCAAATACGGTGTGGAGCTTGTGGACATATATGCCGAGCCGGAGGCGGACGGCGCAATTTGGAATGTTACACGCGGAATGGCGTGGAAATCTATGAAACGCTTTATAAATCAGGTGGCAAAAGCGGTTAAGGAGTTTGACCCACGCTTTGCAACAACCGTTTCGTCAGGCTCGAGCCACAGCACAATTTTGGGCGGCTACTATAGCGACGTGGACGTCGATTTTTACGGCTGCGATATTTATAACGACGCAGGTGCATTTGCCGATACGCGTGAGATGCTGCTTGAACGTCCCTTAATGCTGGGTGAATACGGCGTTGGTAATTACGCAAACAAGACCGACGACGAGCAGATTGAGGTACTAAAAAAATACTACGCCAATTTTGAAAAATTCGGCGTCGCAGGCGGATTTTATTGGTGCTACGGCTGGGCAGGCGGTGGCGGCGAGATGCACATCGTCAATAAAGAGGGTGAGCTGCGCAAAACCGCCGCATATCTCCGTTTCCGCAGTATAGACGTGGAAAACGCACGCAAGGGCGTGACCGAAAAGGACGTTCCTTGTCTTGTAATTACCGATTCAACCGACAACATTCAGTGGTTCGGCGCACGCGGTGCAACAGAGTATCTGCTTGAATGTCAGACCCCCGCCGGATTTGTTGAGGTTGACAGGGTCAAGCAGGAGGAATATGATGAATTCCCCGATATTCTGCACAGCGCCCACGCCGATGCAGGCGAATTTGAAACCTATCGTGTAACGGCTTTCTTTGCCGACGGCAGCAGTACGGTATCCCCGTTGCTCACACTAGAAAAGAAGGTGACCTTCTAATGACAGAATTTTCTAAAACCGCAGCAGGCAGACGCACACAGTACCACAGCCTGACCTGTAAAGACGATAAATGCATTTTAAGATTAGCGGGCGAAAAAACCTACAAGGGTGACACGCTTGTGTCAAAGACCTGCTTCGAAACCGAACCTGATACACTTTATTTCCTCACAGTTACGGGAAGGGTTGTCCTGCCCGATTGGACAAATTTCCAGTTCGGCATTTGCGACAGTGAGGGTCTTCCGCTTGAAAACCACTTCCAAAAGTACGAGCTTTCGTTCTTTGTTTTCCGCGGCGGCACCGACCAGGAGCTGACAATCAGAGGTCAGGACGGAAGTGAATACACACGCGTTTACGCTTTCTCCTCGGGCAGTAATGAAAAAATGGCATTCTGGACCCACGGCACCGAGGGCGAGGTTGTGCTTTCCGATGTTCGCGTGTTCAAAATGGCAGATGCCATTCCTGTTTCCAGCAAAACAGAGGCGTTTTCTGTCAACTGGGTTGAGGACGCCAACACCTGCGAGCCCGAAAAGAACATTATTGCGGATTTCAAAAAGTGGTCAGAGCCATTTGTTGAGAGATGCGACTTTGTGGCGTTCTCCGACGATGTTCTCCACTATGAGGGCAAGGGCCTCGGATATTATTACATCGCCTGGTTGCCGGTTGAAAAGCCCGGCGTGTATGACGTTTGCTTCAGTTCAAAGGTGTTAGAAAAGGGTAATTCCCGTTTCGGTATCATAACACAGAACAAGGCAGGCAAGCGTAAGTTCATAATGGAAAAGAACAACGCATCCGTCGGCGATTGGAACAGTTACGCCGATATGTACGCCGTTCCCGAGGGAACAAAGCTCGGATTTGCTGTGTTCAACCGCGGCGGAAAGATTGACTTTAAGGACTTCAAGCTCTTCCTCTCAGCCGATGCAAAGTATCCTGAGAATAAAACAGAAGAAAAAATCAAAGCAAGATATTCCGAGTTTTCATAAATTAAAAGAGGTTTAGGCGCAGCCCGCCTAAACCTTTTTTAAAATAGCGAAAAATAGCATAATAAATATCACTTTCTGTATTGAAATTATATGCTGCAGAATGTAAAATTAAAGTAGTAAAAATAAAGGAGATTTGGGTATGAAAAAAGCTCTTCGCATTACCGCGTTTGCGCTTGCAATACTTGTTGTGCTTTTGTCGGTGTGGTTTTTAATTTTGCGTTCGGTCGTGGGGAACAACATCACCGTAATATCAACCGATAATTATAAAATTAATGGCGCTATGATGTCTTATCTCATAAAGGGAGAGATGGAGGACTACGTAAACGAGCATACCGAGCTTTACGGCGCAGATTACATAAAAA
Source organism: uncultured Clostridia bacterium (assembly GCA_937912045.1). Taxonomy (GTDB): domain Bacteria; phylum Bacillota; class Clostridia; order Oscillospirales; family Acutalibacteraceae; genus SIG589. The sequence continues at coordinate 16,825 of CALDPI010000235.1, read as the reverse complement.
ACACCGGTCTTTCGGCGGATAAGTCACTAAAGTGGCAAAAAAGTCCCTATGGCGAAAGCTGGTTTTCATATTTTTATGACCGCGTTATCACGGATATGAAGACAACTCTTGCCGCCTGTGAGGCAGCAAAGGAAGCAGGCATTGTCTTAACCGACGAGGAAGAGGCGGCACTTAAAAAGTCTGCAAAAGCTTATGAAAAATACGGCACCGAAAACGTGCTGTATGCAATGAAGACAAAGGCGCTGGCTGAAAAGTTTAAAGAAAAGTTTTATGCCTCGCTTTCCTATGGCGCGGACGAATATGAAAAATATTATAACGGCCACAGAGAAGAATTTGACTGTGTCGATTATAAATATATGGAAATTTCTGTAAAACTGGACGGAACCGAGGAGGGTAAAACTGCCGCATATAACGCAGCAAAATCAGCGGCACAGCGCTTGGTTAACCGCATTGAAACGCTCGGCTTTGACAAGGCGGCAACAGACTATTTATCGTCCATATCCTCGGATAAGACCTTGGCAGATTATACCGTTTCGGAATATGCCTTTGAAGAAAGAACGCAGTTTGGTGCCTGGGCATTTAATAAAGAACGCAAGGACGGCGACTCTGTAATCTTCGAGGGAACAGGCCAGTTTTCCGTTTACTATCTTGAGAAAGCACCATATAAGCTTGATTATAAAACGCGCAAGGTGCAGATGGTAACAATGCCCTTGGGCTCAGACCCGTATGCTACGGTTGAAAAAATGCAGACCGTATATTCAAAGTGGCAAGGCATGGAAAATACCGAGGCAAACTTTAAAACCTTAAGCGGTGCCGTATCCACAACCGTATTTAAAGAAACGGCATCCGAAAAGCTGCGCGCCTGGGTTTATTCCAATAAGCGTGCTGTGGGCGACTGGGACGTTGTTGAGGATACAATAAACCTGTATTTAGTAAGATACACAGGCGAGGGTGACAGCAGTTTTACCCAAAAAGCAAACGAAGCCCTTGGCAAGAGCGATTATGATGCCACTGTAGCAAAGGCAGAAAAAAAGTGCGGTCTTAAGGTTAAGAAAGGTGTAAAAACACTCATAAAATAGAGAGGTGCAATTTATGCAGGCAACGTCAAAATGGATTTGGCAAAATTCGGAGTATGAACGCGACGTATATTGTCAGTTTGTGGACAAATTCTCCTTTAACGGAAAGGAAGCAAAACTGCAGATTTCTGCCGACTCTACCTATGTGGTATATCTTAACGGCGAGTTTGTGGATTTAGGACAGTACCCCGATTTTCCTTGGTATAAGGTGTATGATGAGCTTGATTTAACCCCGTTTTGCAGGGAGGGTGAAAACACCCTCACTGTTGAGGTGTGGTATTTCGGAAAAGTTGAACATTACAGCTATTACCCGGGAAATGCCGCCGTTCGTTATGAGGTTTATACTGACGGAAAACTTGTCGCACAGTCGGATGAAGGCACCCTCGCTCGCATCAGCCCCGCTTATAAAAACGGGAATTGCCGTTTCCTTACAGGACAGATTCCGTTTAGCTACAGCTATGATTTCACAAAAGAGGACGACTGGAAAACGGGCGAGGCAGACGGCTTTGAAAAAAGCGTAATTGTCGGACAGGATTTGCCGATGTATATCCGTCCCATAAGGAAGATGGACATTGGAAGAACGCCCATAAAGACCACCGTTATTCAGGGGGCTGACGGCGATATATACGACCTTGGTCGTGAGGAAACAGGCTATCTTACCTTTTCGGTCAATTCACCCGTGGAGCAGACAATACTCGTCATATTTGATGAATATCTCCGCGATAACCGCATTGTTTATCAGAAAAGCTGCAACCGAAATTATAGCTATGAGTTTAAGCTCCGCAAGGGCAAGAACACGTTTTTTAACCCGTTTTTGCGTTGCGGCACACGCTATTTCGGCATAGTGGCAGAGCAGGCGGTAGAGGTGGAGGAGCTTACGCTTTTGCCTGCGTATTACACCTTTAATAAAAAAGAATACCCGCTCGAAAATGAGCTTGACCAGCGCATTTACGACGTCTGTGCACATACGCTTCAGGTCTGTGCGCACGACCATTATGAAGACACCCCTTATCGTGAGCAGGGGCTCTACGCGCTCGACAGCCGCAATCAGATGCTCTGCGGATATTATGCATTCGGGGAATATGCATTCCCACGTTCAGGCCTCCTGCTTATGAGCAAGGACAGACGTGAGGACGGTCTTCTGACCATAACCTGCCCTAACGGCTCAAAGCTGGGAATCACCACCTTTTCGCTTTTCTATATGATTCAGACCTATGAGTACACCGTTCAGTCAAAGGACGTAACCCTCATAGAACAGACCTATGCAAAGCTCGTTTCAATACTGAACGTATTTTTGGGGCGACTCGAGGGCAATCTTATCCGCGCGTTTCAGGATAAGTACCAGTGGAACTTCTACGAATGGCGTGACGGCCTTGAAGGCAAGCTTTTAAAGCCGGACGACGATAAGTTTGACACCGCAATGAACTGTCTGCTTGTAATTGCGCTGCGCCTTATGCACAAAATGGGTGCAATGCTTGGCAGAACGGATAATTACGACCTGCTTGCAGAGGAAATAAAGACCGCCGTTTATGATAAGTTTTATGATAAAGAGCGTAAGGTTTTTGTGAACAGCAGTATTGATAACAGAGCAAGTGACCTTGTGAACTCTCTCGCAATTCTTTGTGGTGCGATAAGCGGTGAAGAGGCGGTAGCGCTCGCACGTAAGCTTGCAAGCAAGGATAGCGGATTTACAGAAATCAGTCTTAGTATGATTGGCTTCAAGTATGATGCGCTTATTAAAACCTGCGGAGCGGAATATAAGGAATATATCCTTGAAAATATCCGCACAGAGTATAAAAAGATGCTCGATGCAGGCGCAACGTCCTTCTGGGAATATGACCACGATTACTGCATAAAAACTGGCGGCGGAAGCCGAAGCCACGGATGGAGTGCAATGCCCGTGTATTATTATCACGTTTTGAATTACGAGGATAAAACACCAAAATATTATGAATAAAACAAATGCCCACACTGCCCTTTTGGACGGTGTGGGCATTGTTGCAGGGAGACACTATGTTTGAAAATATCGCATTTATTAAACCAAAAGAGAAATTATCACCACAGTTTACAGGTGAAAATCTTGCGCCGATGTTCAGAAAAATATTTACGGTTTCTAAAGTCGGCTCTGCAAGACTTTGCGTTTGCGGACTCGGCTATGGATATTATTACATAAACGGGAAAGCGGTAACAGAGGATAAATTCACCGCGCCCGTCAGCGATTATAAAAAGACACTTTGGTATAACACGTATGACGTGACAGACCTGTTAAAAGAGGGTGAAAATGTTTTTGCCGTATGGTGCGGAAACGGTTGGTATAACGAGGATATGCCGTCCTCGTGGGATTTTGATAAGGCGCCTTGGCGCGATGTGCCGAAGTTTATATTAAGGCTTGATATTGACGGCGAAACCGTCCTCACCTCCGATGATACCTGGGTTTACACGGTCGATGGACCTGTGCGGTTCAACGCGCTCAGGAGCGGCGAATTTTTTGATGCGCGCAAGGCCTTGGATGATTGGAAGGATTTAAACTTTGACGATAGTGGATGGAAGCGTGCTGTGACCGATTCTCAGCCGCTCGGCATATTCCGCGAGTGCACTTGTGAGCCTATCAGAGAGTGTGAGGTTTATAAGGGCAGGGTAGTTGCCAAAACGGGTGAAGAAAAATACGTCTTTGATATCGGACAGAATATATCGGGCTATATAAGGCTTAAAATAAAGGGCGAAAGCGGACAGCAGCTTACCATAAAATATGCAGAGCAGGTCAAGGACGACTTTTCGCTCGAGCTTAATGATATGGCGCGCCATTATCCGAAAACCGAGTTCCAGACCGACAAATTTATCTGCTCAGGCAGGGAGATAACCTGGTCGCCGCACTTTTGCTATCACGGCTTCCGTTTTATAGAAATTGACGGACTAAAGAGCGAGACAGAGGCAGAGGTTTATGGCGTTTTTGTCCATCAGGACGTGCCCATTCGCACCGAGTTTGAGTGTTCGGATGAGTTTTTGAATAAGCTGTGGAGAGCAGGCAAATATTCGGTTTATTCCAATATGTTTTATAGCCTGACCGATTGCCCGACGAGAGAAAAACTGGGCTGGACCAACGACGCACAAAGCTCGGCAGAGCAGATAATGTGCAACTGGAGAGCCGAAAAATTCTTCAAAAAATGGTTGCAGGACATTCACGATACGGTGCATGACGACGGCGAAATGCCGGGAATAATTCCCACAGCAGGATGGGGATACAAGTGGGGAAACGGACCTGTGTCGGACGGTGTTTTGTTTGAAATTCCGTACAGAATTTATCTTCATACGGGTGATGCGAAACCGCTTATGGATTCGCTTCCCTTTTTTGAACGCTATTTTAAATATCTTTCCACCCGCACCGATAAGGACGGTTTTATCCGCTTCGGTCTGGACGATTGGGCAAGACCGCAGTTTGAAACGCCGGAGGATATAAACGTTGTTCCGATAGAACTTATAAATGCTCTGCTCGTTTCAGAGTTTCATCGCATAGCGGCACTCGCTTCAGAGCTGTCGGGCTTGGACGGTGAAGAGCATAAAAAGGCGGCAGAAGCCCAAAAGCTGCTTGTAAAAAAGACTTATATTGACGAAAACGGAAAATGTAAATCAGACCGACAAACCTCGGTCGCAATGCTCATTTATTACGGTGCCTATGATGACGTGGCACCGCTTAAAAAACAGCTTATGGCACTGATAGAAAAGCATAATTTCCACCACGATTGCGGAATGGTTGGTATGCGCCGCATTCTGCACGTACTTAATATGGTGGGACTATCGGAATATGCTTATAAAATATTGACGGCATCGGGTATTCCATCCTATCGTGAGTGGCTTGAAAACGGTGCCACAACCCTTTGGGAATACTGGCCACACTATAAGCATATCGACTCTAAAAACCACCATATGTATTCTGATTTTATGTCCTGGCTTGTCAAAACGGTGCTGGGCATAAACTGCACCGAGCCGGGCTTTAAATCTGCCGAAATCAAGCCTTGCTTTTTTAAAGGGCTTGACTTTGCGAGGGGCGAATGCGATACTGTGTCGGGCAAAATATCGGTACAGTGGGAACGCAAGAATGGCAAAATATATTTAGATATTGCCGCGCCCGCGGGTGTGACGGTGACCTATGACGGCAGCGTTCTTAAAAGCGGAAAAACACATCTGGTCTTGGAGGCTTAAAATGAAAGAGCTTTTCAGTAAAATTAAAGCAGTAAAACCAAACGTAAAATTTTATCCCGAATTCGACCCTGAGGATATGGGTAATATCCGTGCCCTTACGATAGAGGGGGAGGAACTTTTGGGCAAGCGCACCAAGCTTTTCGGCTATTACGGACTTCCAAAAAGCAGCGGTAAAAAGGTGCCTGCCGTCGTGCTTGTGCACGGTGGCGGCGGTCACGCGTTTTGTTGCTGGGTAAAGCAGTGGAACGACCGCGGATATGCTGCAATCGCACTTGATTATACAGGCTTTATGCCGAACACAAGAAATGCAGGCTACCGCGAGCATTTTGATGATAACGTCCTTTGGGAGAGAAAGCTCATTTCACCCTTTTCAGAGGAGGGCTTTGTCCCGTCCCCCGATAATGATTATATGAATATCGATGCTAAGTCGCTTTACGAACAGTGGATTTACCACGCGGTTTCGGCCGCAATAAAGGCAAACACCTTTATGCGTGGCGAAGAACAGATTGACCAAAATAAAATCGGCATTGTCGGCATTTCGTGGGGCGGCGTTGTCACCTCGCTGACTATTGGCTTTGATAATCGCTTTGCCTTTGCCGTTCCCATATATGGCAGCGGTTACCTTAAGGATGGCCTTGGCACAATCTGCCCGAGCTTTAAAAGGGGCGAATCAGAAAAATGGCGTGCAGAAAACAATTTCTGCGATGTAGAGATGCCTGTCTTGTGGCTTGCCTGGAATGATGACAGCCCATTTTCTGTGCAGTCGAATTCGCTTTCATATTATCACACGGTAAAAAACAACGCTCAAACGCGAATTGCAATTGTAAATGAAATGAATCATAGCCACGCGTGCGGCTGGTGTAGGGAGGAGCCCCTGCTCTTTGCCGACAGCGTCTGCAAGGGTGCGCCGCAAATGCCAAGGCTTTTGGAAGAAGGCAAGGGAGATAACGTTTTAATAAAATGCGACGGCGCCACACTTAAAAGCGCCACGCTTTATTACATAACCTCGCCAATGGAGTATGAAGAGCGCGAAAAATACGGCAACAAAATGTCGTTTATGAAGCAGGATTGGAACACGCTGCCACTTTGCTGTGAGGACGGGCTTATAAACGGCAGCCTACCGACCGACGCGACAGGGTATTATATAGAGGTAATATTTACCTGCGGCGAAAAGGAATGCGTAGTTACAACGGGATATAAGGAGAGATAACGATGATAAATAAAATAAAAGAAAAAATTGCAAACGGAGAGACCGTCACCCTGACCTTCGTGGGTGACAGCATCACACAGGGTACAACGCGTCACAGCACAAAGGACGAAACCTTTGTTGCATACGTAACAGACTTGTTGGCGGCCGATTTTAAGGATACAAAGGTTGTTCGTTATGACGGCAGAGTGGTGAGTGAACTCGAGCCGCTTGACGGCTATGAGGAAATTTTGGTGCAGGACGGCGACAAGGGCAGAATAAACGTGCTGCGCTCGGGCGTGGGCGGAAACACAATTGTCCGCGCAATGAACCGTTTTTCCGATTATACAGGCATTTTGCCCTGTGGCACACGCTCTGATTTTATCTTCACAATGTTTGGCATTAACGATGCACTGATGCCCGACCCAAAAAAATACGTCACAAACGACGTGTTTAAGGTGCAGTATAGCGATATGCTTGATAAGCTGGCAAAGGCAGAGCCGCAGGCGGAAATCATTGTCCTGACCGCCACCACCAACGGCGACAGCATAAGAGAATACGTTTATCGTACGTATGAGATAGTAAAGGAAAAAGACCTGCCGATGATAGATACCTACGATTTGTGGACAAAGCACTACGACCCGCAGGCAGACAACTATGGCCACGGTGATTGGCTTTTCGGCCACGGCGATGCCTGCCACCCAATGCCAAAGGCGGCAAAAATAATGGCAGAGTTCATATACGATAATTTTAAGAGGCTTTAAATGAATATTAAAAATATTGATAAAAATCTGGATTTTAAAACAAAGATTGACCGCGAAAATATTAAGTTTTACGATGCGGAGGAAGCACCATTTTCTATTCACGGCATCAAAAAGGAGGACGGCAAGTTCCGCCGTATGCCGCAAGCAGTTGCCGACACGGTTAATGATGGTGTGTCGGTACTTAATGCCAGTGCAACAGGTGGGCGCATTCGTTTTGTTACGGATAGCCCTTACGTTGCAATCTCTGTGAAGGAAGCCGCATCGGAAGCGTCTGCATGGGCTAATATTACGTTTGCCTGTGTTGCAGGCTTTGATATGTACGCAGACGAGGGCGAGGGCCAAAGGTGTGTAGGCACGTTTATGCCACCCTCGGTAATTGACGAGGGTTATGAAAGCGTATTGGATTTCCCACTTAAGAATAAAAAGGAAAGACTCGTTACCATAAATTTTCCTATTTATTCACCCGTGACGAAGGTTTATATCGGCATAGATGCAGACTGCTATGTAAAGGAACCAAGAGCATATAAAAACGAAAAGCCCGTTGTTTTTTACGGCAGCTCAATAACCCACGGTATAGCGGCATCGCGCCCGGGAAACACGTATCCCACCATCATTTCGCGCGTGCTTGATACCGAAATTCTGAATTTAGGCTTTTCGGGCAATGCCAAGGGCGAACAGGAAATGGCAGAGTATATAGCAGGGCTTTCCATGTCGGCTTTTGTGTATGATTATGACTATAACGCGCCGAATATTGAGCATCTTGCAGACACCCACGAAAAAATGTTTAAGACTATAAGGAAGGCGCAGCCCACCCTGCCGATTATAATGCTATCGCGCCCCAAGGCGCACTTGACACCGCTTGAAAAGCAAAGAATGGAAGTAATCCGCAAAACCTATGAAAATGCAAAAGCGGCAGGCGACCAAAACGTCTATTTCATAGCGGGCCCCGATTTATTATCAGAAGATACCTGGGAAACCGCCCTTGTGGATAGCGCCCACCCGAACGATAGCGGATTTTTGAGCATGGCAAAAACAGTTGGTAGCCTGTTGGGAGAAATATTATGCTGACAGAGAGAATTTATTTAAGAGATAACGATGAAAAGGTATATTTAGATGCCTATGTTGCAAACGCTATGGACGGCTTTACACGCAGCGCAATGCTCGTGCTTCCCGGTGGCGGATACGGCGGTATTGCTGAGCGTGAGGGTGAGCCGATTGCAGAGGCCTTTATGCCATATGGCTTTAATGCCTTTGTGCTTAATTATTCGGTTGCAAGAAGGCGCCCGTACCCTGCACAGCTGGTTGAGGTGTCCTTGGCGATTAAGCACATAAAGGACAACGCCGACAGATACGGCATAGATAAGGATAAAGTTTTTGTGGTCGGCTTTTCTGCAGGCGGACACCTTGCAGGCAGCATTGCAACAATGTGGCACAGAAAAGAAGTGTACGCCGAGGCACCGATGCCGTACGGCTACAACAAACCCACAGGCGCAATACTCTGTTATCCCGTTGTAAACGGCATAGAGTCTGCAGCACATATCGGTAGTTTCAAAAACCTTTTGTGTACGGACAACCCGACAGAAGAACAACTAAAATATGCAAGCGTTGATTTAGCGGTTGACGAAAATACGGCACCCATATTTATGATGCACACCTCAAACGACGAGCTGGTGAACGTCAAAAATTCGCTCCTGCTTGCCACGGCACTCAGAAATGCGGAAAAACAGTTTGAACTGCATATCTATCCCGACGCACCGCACGGTGTTGCACTCGGCAACGAAATTACCGAATGCGGCAACAAAAAATGGAATAATCCGGAGATTGCCAAGTGGGTTTCACAGGCGGCAGCGTGGGCAAAAAACTTGTAAAAAGCGGAAAAAACAAATAAACATATGGCTTTTTTCTATTTATTATATCCTAAAATGGTGATACAATAAGCCCATAAAACAGTCCGGCGGTGATGATATGAAAAAAATCCGTATTGGAATTTTCGGTGCTACTCGCGGCGGTTATGCCTTCCACGACATAATAAAGGCTTGCGGCGGAGAGGTTGTTGCGTTTTGCGATAAAAATCCAAAACGCATAAAAAGCACCCTGGAAAAATATTGTTCAAAAGCCGAGGTTTACAGCGATTTTGACGAGTTTATAAAGCATCCGATGGACGCTGTGCTGATTGCCAATTACTTTCACGAGCACGCAGAGTATGCAATTCGTTGTCTTGAGAGAAACATACACGTCTTAAGCGAGTGTATCAGTAATGCCACAATGGCAGATGGCGTGCGGCTTGTGCGCGCGGCAGAAAAAAGCAAGGCAATTTATATGCTTTTGGAAAATTATCCGTTTATGACGGTGACGCGCGAAATCAAGCGTGTGTGTGACGGCGGAACGCTGGGAAAACTTCTCTATGCAGAGGGCGAATATAACCACGCCGCTGACCCGTATTACGACGGGGGAGTGGACGACCTTTACGATGGTGAAAAGCACTGGCGGCTCTTTCTTCCTCGTACATATTATGTCACACATTCCCTGGCGCCGATTATGTATTCGACAGGGGCAAACCCGATTCGCGTAACGGCGACAGCCATTTTCTCACCCACACCGCGTGACTGCAAAAGAGCGTCAAATTGCGGTGACAAGGCAGCAATCATCACAACCCTCAACGATGACGATTCGGTATTTAAGTTTGTTGCCAGTTCCTCATTCGGCGCAAGTGATAACTCATACCGCGTCTGCGGAGAATACGGACAGGTTGAAAACGTCCGCGGCGGTGATGGCAAAATTATGCTCCGCTATAATTCTTGGAACAAGCCCGAGGATAAGGAATGTGTCAATTACTATACCCCCGAAATTAATGATAAGGACAAAGAGCAGATTGAAAAATCGGGTCACGGTGGCGGTGATTTTGTCGCCATACGCACCTTTTTTGAGTGTATAAGGGAGCAAAAAAAGCCCGACTTTGACGTTTATTTTGCAACACGAATGTCGTCGGTCGGCATTTTGGCACACCGAAGCGTGTTAGAGGGCGGAATGCCCCAAGACATTCCTGATTTCAGGCTGGAAGAGGACCGAAAGAAATGGGAAAACGACACACTTTCACCATTCTGGAGTTCGGACGGCACACCACCGAGTCTGCCCTGCTGTAGCCACCCCGACTATGCTCCGAGCAAGGAACAGAAGAAAAACTTCCTCTGTCTTTTGGCCGAATCAGAGGCAAACAAGGCAAAGGAATTAGAAAATATGTAGGATAAAAGCCGCGCTATATTGCGTGGCTTTTGTTGACATATAAATGTGTATATGCTAAAATAAAACACACTTAAAAACTGAAAGAGGTAAAAGTAATGAGCTTTCTTAAAGGAAAAACAGCAATAATAACGGGTGCAGGCTATGCAGCCCTCGAGGACGGCAGATGCGGCTCTATCGGATACGGAATTGCCACCGCCTACGCAAAGGAGGGTGCCAACCTTGTAATAACAGGTCGAAACGTAAAAAAGCTTGAAAAAGCCAAGGAAGAGCTTGAAAAGCTTTACGGAATAAAGGTTTTGGCCCTTGCCGCAGATATAAACGCAGGCGCCGATAACGAGGCAACCGCAAAGGGCGTTGTCGAAAAGGCAATAGCCGAGTTTGGCAGAATCGACGTGCTCATCAACAACGCACAGGCATCCGCTTCGGGTGTGCCGATTCAGGACCACACAACAGAGCAGTTTGACCTTGCAATGTATTCGGGCCTTTATGCCGCTTTTTATTATATGAAAGCCTGCTACCCCTATCTTAAAGAAACCAAGGGCAGCATTGTAAACTTTGCATCGGGCGCAGGACTTTTCGGCAACTACGGTCAGTGCTCATATGCAGCCGCAAAGGAGGGCATACGCGGACTCTCACGCGTCGCCGCAACCGAGTGGGCAAAGGACGGAATCAACACAAACGTTGTGTGTCCGCTTGCCTGGACCGCACAACTTGAACAATTTGAAAAGGCATACCCCGACGCATTCAAGGCCAACGTTAAAATGCCGCCTGCAGGCCACTATGGCGACGCCGAGCTGGAAATCGGCCGCGTATGTGTGCAGCTTGCATCGCCCGATTTTAAATATATGAATGGTGAAACCCTGACGCTCGAGGGCGGAATGGGCCTGCGTCCGTAAACTATGGAACTGGTATTATTAACTGCGCTTGGCGTTGGCGGCGCAACGGTTTTCGGTTCGCTTATAGGCTTTGCGTTTAAGAAGATATCACATAAATTTTCGGACATCGTGCTGTCCTTTGCCGCAGGCGTAATGCTTGCCGCCGCGGTGCTGGGCCTTATTTTGCCGTCGGTAGAATCGGGCGGCAAATGGGGACTCGCGTGGGCGGTGCTCGGCATATTTGCGGGCGCACTCTGCCTTAATTTTATAGATAGAATCGTGCCCCACCTTCACAAAATGGTGGGTGACGATATAGAAAGTCACAACAAAACCGAAATCTCTCGCGTGTTGCTTTTCCTCATAGCCATTGCAATCCATAATCTGCCTGAGGGAATTGCCGCAGGTGTCGGCTTCGGCTCTGGCGACAGCGCGCAGGCCTTGCTTATAGCGGGCGGTATCGCGCTGCAGAATATACCCGAGGGTATGGTTATCATAGGACCGATGCTCGCGGTCGGAGTATCCCCGAAAAAAACCTTTATTGCCGCCGCTTTAACGGGCGTGATTGAGGTTTTGGGCACCTTCATCGGTTATTTTGCCGTCAGCGTTTCAAACGCGATTTTGCCCTTTGCTTTGAGCTTTGCGGGTGGCACAATGCTCTACGTCATAAGCGACGAAATGATTCCCGAAACACACGCCCACGGAAACGAGCGTGGCGCAACCTATGCTCTGCTTGTCGGCTTCTGCGTTATGCTTGCAAGCGACGTGCTTCTACATTCGCATTAAAAAAGCACCCTAAAGGGTGCTTTTTTATTTTGCAATATCAATTAAAATGTCACCGGTATTCGTGGTGATTTCACAGTTGCCGAAGTTTGTGCCCTCTGGGACACGCACTTTGCCTGTGTCGCTGGTTGCATCAAAGTTCTTGCCTTCAAGCACCGTGCCGATAATGTCACCTGTGTCGGTTTTTATATAAATTGTTGCCGAGTCAGTATCCTCAAGCCGCACGTCTCCCGTACTGCGCCTTATGAAAAGTTGTTCCTCGGCTACAGTATTTTTTAGTGTGATATCACCTGTATCTCCGAGCGATTGGATATATCGACAGCGAACGTTTGAAAGATACGTATCGCCTGTGGTGACTCTGAGTTCAAGTGTGTCGGATTTAATGTTTTCTAAAGTAATATCGCCTGTGCTTGTTGAAATCCAAATATCACGCGCGGCAGCAGCATAATATTCAACATCACCCGTGCTAACCGAAATATCAACCTTAACGAAGGTAAAGTGTTCGGGTATCTTTATATCGCTTGTATCCGCCGCAATATTGAGGGTAATATATTCTCCTTTTGGCAGATACACTTTGATTTTAGGTGTTCCAAAGCTTATTCCGATATTGTCATACCACTTTTTGTTGCTTTTTAGTGCTATGTTAAGCATACCGCCGTCCTCTACATAAACGGCGTGTTTTTCGTTTTCCGCCTCATAGCAAACCACACTGCATTCACCGTCTGTGCTTTCAAAAAACTCAATATCAGCCGTATCGGTTTTTATGCTTATTTCGCTAAACGATTCGGTTATGTTGTGTGTTGCGGTGTTATATTTAACGGTTGAAAGTTTTGTAAAATCCCAATCGTTCACAACCATTACGGCGGCAAAAAGTAAAGCACCGACTATGAAAAGGGAAACGCCTATAATAAGCCATATTTTTGCACCTTTTGTCATTATTTTATCCCCCTTTTAATCCAAGCGACTGTCTTTTTAGTAAGCCAAAAAGCACCGCGTGTTGCAGCCTTGCATAGAAAGAAAAAGAAGATGGAAAGTCCCACACAAACAAGGCCCGCTCCGAGCATAGCCACCCCTGTTAAAGCGTTGGCTTTTATTGCAACAATCAAAGCGCCCCCAAAAGCACCGAGGGCAGAGGCCAAAAGGGAAACGAAAACTGCCCAAAGAGAGATTATGAGCGACCAAAGCACAACAAAAACCGAGAATATCACCGAAATCGCGGCAATGAGCAGTGAAAGCCACAAAGGACTGCCAAGCACCAAAAGGACTATTTCCCAAGCGGAAAGGTGCCTTTTCGGTTTGATTTTTTCCATCACAAGCTTTGAAAGCGGAGCATCGGCTATTATTTGTGCAATGATTTCATCCACATTTCCGATTTCCGCAACAGCGTCCTCTTCCGATAATCCGTCTTCTATGCGGTCATCAATCATTTCGCTGTAAAAGCTGAGTCGTTCTTCAGCATCGGCCTGCGGCAAACAAGAAACCCCTTTTTGCAGGCGTGCCAGAAATTCTGCTTTAGTCATGCTTTTCATCCCCCTCGGTAACAAATTTATATATTGACAAAATCTCCTGCCAGTCGTTTTTAAAATCCTCAATACGTTTTAGGCCGCTTTTGGTAATGTGGTAATATTTTCTGAGTCTGCCGTCGTGCTCTGCTGTTCGAACGGTCAGCATATTTGCCGTTTCCAAGCGTTTTAAAATGGTATAAAGCGTGGATTCCGACATTTCCATATACGGCTTCATATCTTTAATTATTTTATATCCATAGGATTCTTCGTCTTTAATCGCTGCCAATACGCACACGTCTAAAAGACCACGTTTTAATTGAATATCCATATGATACCTCCCATCACGTAATACATCGTAACACGAAGTATATAATTTGTCAAGAGCTTAAAAAAGACGGTGCATATTGCACCGTCTTTTTGATTACTCTTTATAACCATTTGGATTGTTTTTTTGCCAGCGCCAAGTGTCCTCACACATTTCTTTAATGGTCTTTTTGGCCTCCCAGCCTAAAATCTCCTTGGCTTTTTTGGCGTCGGCATAGACAGATGCCGGGTCTCCCGGTCTGCGCGGTGCAATAACGTACGGCACCGTAACGCCGGAGGCTTCCTCAAATGCGTTTTTGAGCTCTAAAACGCTGCAGCCGTTACCTGTTCCGAGGTTGAACGGCTCACAGCCTGTGTTATTCAGAACCCAGTCGGTCGCTTTAGCATGACCGTTTGCCAAATCCACAACGTGAATATAGTCGCGCACGCCTGTGCCGTCGGGCGTGTCATAATCGTTGCCGAAAACGTTGAGTCTTTCAAGTCTGCCAACCGCAACCTGTGAAATATACGGCATAAGGTTGTTGGGAATTCCGCGTGGGTCCTCACCGATTTTGCCGCTTTCGTGTGCGCCTATCGGGTTAAAATATCTGAGAAGTGCAATCGACCAGGTGTTGTCGGACGAATAAAGGTCGCGCAGAATTTCTTCAATAAAATACTTCGTTCTGCCATACGGATTAATCGCGCCAAGGGGCATACCCTCGCGCAGAGGCATCTCGGTTGCAACGCCGTAAACGGTGGCGGAGGAGCTGAAAACAAGACGCTTTACCGAAAACTCCTCCATAACCTCCAAAAGATAGAGCGTGCTTATAAGGTTGTTATCATAATATTTAATCGGAATGCTGCAGGATTCACCAACCGCCTTAAGACCGGCAAAGTGAATAACCGCCTCGATATTATTTTCGCGGAAAATTTTCCTAAGAGCGTCCTTGTCGCGCACGTCGTTTTCATAAAACCTGACTTCGCGCCCCGTAATTTCTTCAACGCGCTTTATGGCTTCCTTGCTTGAGTTGTCAAGGTTGTCAATAACCACAACGTCATAACCAGATTCGAACATAGAAATAAGGGTATGACTTCCAATATATCCGGCACCGCCGGTTACCAAAACTGCCATATGAAAATCTCCTTAGTGTATGATAGGTATATTATAACTCATATTTGGATAAAATAAAAGGTTTTTTTGTCGGTTTACAATATGATAAAAAGGTGTTATAATAAACATAATTAATTTTTTTGGAGAACGCTATGAACTATCACGTAAACCCAAATGCCTTGTGGAGCACGTTTCCAGTGCCTGCCGCAGTGGTGGATAAGCATATTAAGATGGCAGGGGCCTTGCAGCTTCGTGTCCTTCTTTGCGTTTTCCGTAATATGTCGGAGGAAATCTCGGCAGAGTTAATTGCGAAAAAACTGTCCGTTTCGGAGAGTGACGTGCTCGATGCGCTGCTTTTCTGGGCAGAGTGCGGTGTACTTGCTACTGAATCGGCGCCTATCACACCCGTGGTGGCAGAGGAGCCAAAGAAAAAATCTGTCCGCGCCGCGAGTGTTAAACCCACAAGGGAAGAGGTAGCACGTCGCGGCAATGAAAGCGCCGAAATAACGTTTTTACTGCGCGAGGCTGAGCAGAAGTTTGGCAGAGCCCTCCGTCAGAGCGAGGCATCAACGCTTGTCTGGCTTCACGACGACGAGGGTATGAGCGTTGCCGTGCTTTTAATGCTTGTCGAGTTTGCAATCAGCGACAACAAGGGCAGCATAGGCTATATAGAAAAAACGGCGCTTTCCTGGCTTGACGACGGCGTGTGTGATATCGCCGCGGCCGAGAGTAAAATAAACGAAATATATAAAAGCCGTTCCTGCTGGGGCATTGTTTCAAAGGCGTTTGGTATTGACCGTCGCCAGCCCAGCAAAAAGGAAGAGGAGTTTTCTCTGCTTTTCGTGGGCGAGCGTAAAATGAGCACAGAGCTGTTGCGCGAAGCGTACAACCGTTGTATCGACGCCACGGGAAAATTCTCCATTCCGTATATCACAAAAATTCTTGAAAAATGGTATAAAGACGGCGTTAAACAGGTGGAGGATATAAAGGAAGACGGCAAAAAGGGAAAGGATTCCATTGCCGCGTATGATACCTCTCTGTTCGACAGTATGTTGAGCGCAATAGACGAAGACTGAAAGGGGTGACGTTATGGGACTGTTTGGGAATACATATGCCCGCGCGTTTGAAATAAAGAAACAGCAGCGCTACAACGCTGAAACAGAGCACGAAAAAATCATAAACGAGATAAGGTCGGCAAATCCGCGCTATTCAGAGGTGGAAATGGAGCTGCAAAGGCTTGCAGCGAGGATTGCCATTGCTGCACTTTCGGGCGATACGTCCGCGCTTGCAGAGCTCAAGTCCAAAAGCGAAGAGCTTTCAAAAGAAAAAGAAAAACTTCTTGGCACAACCGCCTTGCCGCAGGTCGAATACACCTGTAAAAAATGCGGTGATACGGGTTACATAAACGGCAAGATTTGTCCCTGCGTTACCGAAATTGCAAAAAAGCTTGCGTATACGCAGCTGTGCGAGGAAATGCCGCTTGATTCCTGCCGCTTTGATAATTTCGACCTTAAGTATTACAGCGAAAAGGCCGACGGGGGAATAGCTCCCAGAAAGCGTATGACACAGGTGCTTAAAATCTGCCGAGAGTTTTCGCTTGGATTCAAAGAAAGCGGACAAAATTTGTTGCTGCTTGGAAAAACGGGTCTCGGCAAAACCCATCTGTCGCTTGCCATCGCTAATGAGGCGGTCGCTAACGGCCATTCGGTTATATACGGCAGCGTGCAAAACCTTGTAAACAAGGCGGCGGGCGAACAGTTTTCATACTCGGGCAGTACCGAG
>CALDPI010000234.1 GCA_937912045.1 uncultured Clostridia bacterium | reverse complement strand
CTCCCGTGTGACGTTTTTGTAATCGACCGCAAGGCAGACAGAACGGTTATGATTTTCACAATACACGAGGGCCGAAACAGACAGATTCGCCGCATGTGCGAGGAGGTTGGCCTTTCGGTCATTCGCCTCAAGCGCACCGAAATAGCGGGCGTAAAGCTCGGAATGCTGCCGCAGGGCAAGTGGCGCCCCTTAAACGAGAGGGAGATGCGCCATCTCACAGGTATTTCAACAAGCAGAGGTGCACAAAATGATTGAGGTAAAGATTGTAGAGGATAAAGCAAAAGCGGACAAGCTTTGCAAAAGTGTCGGCATAACCCCGTGCGCTGCACACAGCGTTATGGCGGCAGACGACAGGGGAGAGGTTGTTGCCTTTTCGGTTTTTCGCATTGAAAGAAACGAAATGACGGTTGAAAGATTGTCCCCCGAGGATGATGCGCTCATGGCGGATGCTATTATAAGAAGCACACTGCACGTCGCCGCAAACCGCGGAATTTTAAAGGCGTATTACGGTGATGCGGTGAGTGAAAAGTTGCTCTCTGTTTTAGGATTTATTGAGGATAAGGAACTAAAAACCCTCAACATTTCTAAATTGTTCGAGGATTCGTGTGGCGGCTGTAAATAAAACACTTGCTTTTTTAAATAATATGTGTTAATATTATTTGGCTAATGATAATAAACGGAGGTTTTATATATGGGAGTTTTTGAAGTTATTGTCGGCGCTCTGGTGCTCATACTGTCTGTTGTAATCATTTTCATGGTTGTACTTCAGCAGGGCCGTCGTGCCGGAATAAACGGTGCCATTTCGGGCGGAGCAGATACCTTCCTTTCTAAAAACAAGGCAAGAACCTTTGACGCCTTCCTTGGAAAATGGACCAAATATTTTGCAATCGCTTTCTTCGTGCTCGTAATCGTTGCAAATGCAATCGCTCTTCGCAAATAGTTTTATAAAATACCGCCTGATATCGTCAGGCGGTATTTTTTTATCCCTTTTTTCATATTTTGTAAAAAAGGGACAGGTGATTGTATGAAGACTTTTGAAACTATATTAACCGCGGCGGTAATAGTTTATTTCCTTTTCTATATAATATTGGCATTTTGCTGCAAAAAGCCAATAAAAACCATTGCTTTAACGGCGCTTTCGGGGCTTGCGGCAATGGTGATTATAAACCTTACAGGAAAATTCACAGGCGTGCATATCCCCGTTAATGCATATACCGTCGGTGTTTCGGCAGGCGGCGGCATATTGGGAGTCACAGGTTTTTTGTTATTAAATTTAATTTTGGGAATATAAGTCCTTTTATATGGACACAAAATGTAGTATAATATAGGAAAATGAAGAAAAAGGACGGTATAACGGTGTTAAAGTTTATATTCGGCCGCGCAGGCAGCGGAAAAACCACCGAGGTACTAAACAGAATAAAAAACGAGGTAGAGAACGGAAACAGCAATCTTGTGCTTCTCGTGCCGGAGCAGACCTCGTTTGATTACGAAAAAGCATTGCTGCACATTTTGGGTGACGGCAGGTTCACCTCTGTCCCTGTGCTCAGCTTTACCCGCCTTGTTGACGAGGTTAACAGGGCCGCCGGTGGCCTTGGCGGCACACGAATTGACGATGCCAAGCGCACCGTAATTATGAGCCGCGCGCTTTCTGCCACAAAGGAAAGCCTTTCGGTTTTCGGAAAATATACCGAAAGCGTGCCCTTTGTCCGCAATATAATAAACACCGTATCAGAACTTAAGCGTTGCGGTATAAACAGCGAGGATATTGTGCGGTGCAGAGCCCAGCTTGGCGAGGGTATGCTCTCCCACAAGCTGCACGATATTGATATAATTGCCAACGTGTACGACGGTATGATTAAAAACACCTATATCGACCCCGACGACGATATGGCCTATCTTGCTAAAACGCTTTCCTCTTTTGCTTATTTTTCTGGCAAGACGGTGTTTGTCGATTCTTATAAAAATTTCACAGGTGCGCAGCTTCGCGTGCTTGAACAGATAATAAGACAGGCGGATGACACCGTCTTCAGCTTTTGTTATGACTCTGCCGCAGCGGACGGTATGGGCCTTTTTGCCAACGTGTCAAAAACACTGAAGACCATTGTCCGCACAGCAAAAAATCATAACGTAGAGGTGGACAAGCCCTGCGTTTTGGAAAGTAGCTTTTTCGAGAGTGAAGAGCTTGCCTTTTTGGAACGCGCCCTCATAGCAGAGAACGGCGAGGTTTATGAAAAGGAAACCAAAAATATCACACTCTGCGCCGCCGCCACACTATATGACGAGACAGATTTTGTCGCAAGAGAAATTCGCCGTATTGTCAGAGAGGAGGGCTATCGTTACCGCGATTTTGCGATAATTGCCCGTCACGACGAGCGCTACAGCGCGGCGGTGGAGCACGCCTGCCGCAAATATAGCGTGCCCTGCTTTACCGACAAGCGCCACACAATAGCGCATATGCCCGTATCGGTATTTGTTGAATCGGCGCTTTCGGCGGCTTCCGCCTTTGTGAGCGAGGATATATTCAAATATCTTAAAACCGAACTTTGCGATATTACCTTTCAAGAGATAAATATGCTTGAAAATTATGTGTATATGTGGAATATCGACCGCGCCGACTGGAAAACCGAGTGGACGATGAGCCCGTCCGGCTTTGATAAGTTTGACGATGACGACGCAGCCATACTTTTAAAGCTCAATGAGCTGCGAGTTCGCGTGGTAGAACCGCTTTTGACACTGCGCAGAGGTCTTTCGGGCTCCGCCGCCGATATTTGTGAAGCGATTTGGAAGCATATGGATAGCCTGATGCTGGGCACAAAGCTGAAAGCACTTGCAAAGGAGCTGCCGGCGCTTGACGGTTCGCTTTTGCCACAGGCATATGACGCGGTAATCGGCATTCTTGACAGTCTGCATAGTGCCCTTGGTGACGGGGAATGTACGGTTGCAGAGTTTATCACATATTTCCGCCTTGCAACCGAAAACACCGAAATCGGCGCTATACCGCAGATGGTTGACGAGGTTGTCTTCGGTGCCGCCGACAGAATAAAACCGCACGAGCCGAAAATTGTGTTTGTTCTGGGTGCGAATCAGGGCGAATTTCCTGCACAGTCGGCACCAAACGGCATCATTGGCGGAAGCGACCGAAGCCGCCTGCTTGATTTCGGCCTGCCGCTTACGGATTATTCGCTCGGCTTCGCCATTGACGAGCAGTATCTTGTTTATACCACGCTTTGCTGTCCGTCACAGCGGCTATACGTTTCATACACAAAAACAGATGCCGCAGGAAAGGAGGCAAAGCCCTCCACAATAGTGTCGGAAATTTTGAAAATTTTTCCCACTGCACAGGTCTTAAGGGCGGACCGCGAAAGCTTCGACCCGCAAAGCATAGAAACGCCTGCCGCCGCATTTACGGGGCTTTTGCGCAATCACGATAATAAACCACTCTGGAATGCGCTTTATAGCGTGTTTGCGGATATGCCTTTTTATGCATCAAGGCTAAATGCGCTGTCAAATAGCGAAAACGCACAAAGCAGATGCCTCAGCCCTGATGTGAGTCAAAAGCTCTTTGGCAAGAATATGCGTCTTTCGGCCACGGGAATTGATACGTATTTCCGTTGCAGCTTTTCATATTTCTGCCGTTACGGTCTGCGCGCAAAGGTTTTAAAGCCTGCAGAGATTGACGTGCTTCAGCGCGGCACCATCGTGCACGAGGTGCTCGAGACCTTAATAAAAAAATACGGCAAGGATTTTCGCACCGTCAGGGACGACGAAATTAAAGAGCAGACCGACATAATTGTTGAAGAATATCTTGCAAGAATTAAGGGCATAGAGCATATACGGGATAACCGTTTTATGCACCTTGTCACAACCATAAAAAAACTGACGGTTGAGGTTGCCTGCCATATGCGCGATGACTTCGCACAAAGCCGCTTCGAGCCTGTCAGCTGTGAGCTTAAAATCGGCGGAGAAAATGCCGATATAGAGGAAGCTGTAATCGAAACCGACAAGGGCACCGTTCGCATTCAGGGCGCTATTGACAGGGTAGATGCCTTTGGCGCGTATATCCGCGTTGTTGACTATAAAACGGGCTCGCGAAAGTTTAACCTGTCGGACGTGCTTTACGGACTTAATATGCAGATGCTTATATATCTTTATGCCGTAATGCAGAGTGAAAGGTTTAAGGATTCTGTCCCTGCGGGTGTGCTTTATCTTGAAACGGGCAAAAAGGTCGGCGAGGAAAACAACTTTGTAATGAACGGACTTCTGCCGAGCAATATGGACCTGCACAACGCGATGGACTGCGAAAACAACGGCAAATTTGTTCCGCGCCTGCGCGTAAAAAAGGACGGCACGTTCTATAAATCAAAGGATTTCGTGGATGAGCAGGCTTTCCCTGTGATTTTCGCCCACATTGAAAAAATGCTAAAAAGCATGAACGAGGCGCTGCTTTCGGGCAATATTGCGGTAAACCCAACCGACGAGCGCGAAAAGGATGCCTGCAAGTACTGTGATTATGCCTCTGTTTGCGGCATTGAAAACCGCGCACACAGAAAGGTGCCGGCAATGGACAACGAAATTATAACGGCAGAAATGGAGGGCAAGCAGAATGTTTAAACCCACAAAAGCGCAGCAGTCAGCCATTGATACACGCGGCAGCGTGCTCGTAACGGCGGCCGCAGGAAGCGGAAAAACCGCCGTCCTTGTCGAGCGCGTAATAGGAATGCTCTGCAATCCCCAAAATCCCGTCTCGGTTGATAAGCTGCTTATTGTCACCTTCACAAACGCCGCCGCAGCAGAGATGCGACAGCGCATTGAAAAGCGTCTGTCGGAGGAGCTTTCAAAAAATCCTCAAAATCGACACGTTGCAAAGCAGATGATGCTGCTCCCCTCGGCACAGATTTGCACAATAGATAACTTTTGCATAAACCTTGTGCGCGAAAACTTTCATTGCTTCGGCATCGCGCCCGACTTTAAAATAAGCGAGGGCAATTCGCTTGCCCCCCTTTACGACAGCGCAATAAAAGAGGTGCTTTCTGAATATTACGATAACGACAAGGAGCGCCTATCAGAGCTTTTGTCGGCGCTCGGCTGTACCTATGGCGATTCAAAGCTTATAGATGCGGTCTTTTCGGTGTTTGAGTATAGCCGCAATTTGCCGTTCCCGGACGAATGGCTTGAATATTGCCGAAAGCTTTATGATAACCCGGAAGAAAATATGCACCTTTGGCGCGCCGATACGGCGCCGCATAAGGAAGCGTTCAGGGCGGCACTCGATAGCATGGACGAGGCCTTGCTTATCGTGGAAGAAAACCAAAAGCTTACAGAAAAGTATAAGGAAACGCTTATGTCAATGCGGTCGGATTGCAATAAGGCGGTAGCCCTGCTTGAATCGGACGGGGAGTTACAAAAAATTCTTGACCTCTGCGAAAATGCCGCGCCGCCTTCGGTGCCTGTGCGTGCAAACGACAGGGCGGTGGCAAGTGCCCGACTTGCAAGAACACGTTTTTTAAAGGCCTGCGAGGATTTCATATCCGATTTTCCCGAAAGCGACGATACGGCCTTGTCCGACCTTTTATATGCCGCACCGTATGCAAAAATGCTGCTTGAAATAACCGAAAAATTCTCAAACAGACTCTATACCCTGCAGTGTGAAAAGAACATTTTCACGTTTCATAATACAGAGCAGATGGCGCTCGAGCTTTTGTGTCGTTATGAGGACGGCAGGTATTATATGAGCGACCTCGCAAGCGAGCTGTCTGCAGATTTTTGTGAAGTGCTGGTTGACGAGTATCAGGACGTCAACGACCTGCAGGATACGCTTTTCTCACTGCTGTCAGGCTATGGTCAAAAGCTTTTTGCCGTTGGTGACGTAAAACAGAGTATATACGGCTTCCGCGGTGCCAACCCTGCCAACTTCGTAAACAAAAAGGATACCTACGTGCCGCTTGAAATTGCAGCGGATGCAGATAAAAAGAAGATTGTTTTATCCTCAAACTTCCGCAGTCGCAGTGGGGTTTGCGGATTTGTAAATTATTTTTGCTCGCTTATAATGTCAAGGTCACTGGGCGGAGTGGATTATAACGAGGAAGAGGTTTTAAACCCTGCTGCAGAATATAGCGAGAGGGTCGAGCCCGACGTTGAAATGCACATAATAAGCGGGTCAGAAAGCGACGATGTCACCCCAATCGTTGAGGCAAAGCACATTGCAGCATACATAAAAAATGCTGTAAAAAAGGGCATAATGCTCCGAGAAGACGGGGGAGAGCGGCCTGCAACCTACGGTGATTTTGCAATACTTTTGCGCTCACCAAACACACAGTCCGAGGTCTATCTTGAACAGCTTCAGCGTCTGGGCATACCTGCACGCTTTGATACGGGCGGCTTTATAAATTCGGTAGAGGTTTCGGTGCTTTTATCACTTTTAAAGGTTATTGCCAACCCAACACACGACGTGCCCCTTTTGTCGCTTATGATGTCGCCGCTTTTCGCATTTACGGCAGACGACGTGGCAGAGGTGCGATTGTGCGACCGCAAGGGCTCACTTTACAGTGCGCTCACAGCCGCGGCAGAGGGCGGCAACGAAAAGGCAAGTACTATGCTGTCATCACTTCGCCTCTTCCGCCACGGCGCAATCACACGCTCGGTTGAGCAGCTTATTCTGTGGCTCTTTGATGAATCGGGTCTGCTCGATTTTGTGTCGGCAATGGACGACGGCGAAAGGAGGAGAAACAATCTCCTTCTCTGTCTTGATTATGCGCGCGGTTATGATTCCGACGGCAAGGATATCCGCGGCTTTGTGGCATATATGGAGAAAATCGGTCCTTCGGTAAAAACACCGTCGGGCAAGGGCGGCGCAGACGCCGTCACAATCGTCAGCTTCCACGGCTCAAAGGGACTTCAGTATCCCATTTGCATTGTGGCAGGTGCGTTCAGACGTTTTAACGATATGGATGTGAAAAAATCTCTCGTTATGGACAGAACGCTCGGCGTTGCCTTTAAGACCGCCGATGAGGAAAATAATCGCCAGGTTGATACCGTAGTGCGTCGGGCAATAATCAGAAAAATGAAAGCAGAGCTGCTCTCTGAAGAGCTGCGTGTTATGTACGTTGCACTCACTCGCGCAGAGGAACGGCTTGTCGTGCTACTCACCTGTGCCGACCCCAAAAAGCGCGCACAGGGTCTGGCCGAAAAAATCAATCTCGGTGAGGGGAAAGCACTCGTTTCTTCGGTTTCGGGCTATTTTGATTGGTTTATGTATGCCTTGCTCCTTAATAAAGAGTGTGACGCCGTGAGAAAAATGTTCGATGTGGAAATAGATGAAAGCCTGCAAAAAAGCATAAAAGACTGTAACATCGGCGTGCAGCTCACCGCCCTTTGTGATGAAGAGGTAAGGGAAGAGGAAGAACTTATAAAAGACCTTTGCATAGAAAGAGAGGAAATTAAAAAACGTTTCGAATACGTTTATCCCTTTGAGGAGCTTAAAGACGTTAAATCCAAAACGTCGGTGTCGGACGTGGTTCACGGTGAGGACGCGGAGAATGAGTTTAAGCTTCGCCCTGCGTTCGTATCAAAAACGGGGCTTACCCCTGCAGAGCGCGGCACCGCAACGCATAAATTTATGCAGTTTGCAGACTATACTGCTGCTGCAGAAAACCTTGCAGATGAAATAAACCGTCTGACAGAGCTATCATTCCTGTCCGCAGAGGAGGCCGCTGCCGTCAATCTTGACGAAATAGAACGCTTCCTTAAAAGCGATTTGCTCTGTAGAATGGAAAATTGTAAGGCTCTTCACAGAGAGCTTCGCTTCCTGTCCGAAATTTCGCAAAAGCCCGAATACCCGGAAGAAAAAACGGTGGTGCAGGGAATAATCGACTGCGTGATTGAGGAGGAAGACGGCATAACGGTTGTCGATTTCAAAACCGACAGGGTAAAAACCGAGCAGGAGCTCATAGACCGCTATGCAAAGCAGCTTGATTTGTATGCCCTCGCGTGTGAGAGAATGTTTGGCAAAAGGGTGAGGGAAAAAATTATTTATTCCTTTGCGCTTTCAAATGCAATAGCGATATAGGAAAAAGCACTTGAGTTAACTCAAGTGCTTTTTTTAAAAGAATAATGGCTGTAGCTGTCTGCCCTCAAGCGCGGCATAAACCGTATCGGGAAGCCTTTTAAAATCTGCAATCAGCGAGTTCGGCTTGCTTGCAGGGTCATCCTGTGACAGCGGAACAAAATATATGTGTCTGCAGTTAAAAAGCAGTCCTATGTTCTTTGCCGACGCGCCGAGTGCATCATTCGTGGCAACGGCCAGCACCACAGGCTTTTCGTTGCGCAGATGCGCCTTGAGTGCCATCGTGACCGACGTGTCGGTAATGCCGTTTGCCAGCTTACCAAGCGTGTTGCCGGTGCAGGGGGCAATGACCAGAGCGTCCAGAAGCTTCTTCGGCCCGATGGGCTCCACCTGGGAAACGGTGTGAAGTGGCGCCTTGCTGCAGATGGTGGCAGCTTTGCGGATG
>CALDPI010000233.1 GCA_937912045.1 uncultured Clostridia bacterium | reverse complement strand
CTGCGTTTGCGCCGCCGTTTATGGCAACGGTTGCAACGGGGATGCCCGTCGGCATCTGAACGGTGGAAAGCAGAGCGTCCATTCCGTCGAGGTTTGTGGATTTGCAGGGGATGCCGATTACGGGCAACGTTGTGTTTGCGGCAATGGCACCTGCGAGGTGTGCCGCCATTCCTGCTGCGGCAATGATTGCGCCAAAGCCGTTATCACGTGCCGCTTTTGCAAAATCACGCGCCTGCTCTGGTGTGCGGTGTGCTGAATATATATGCACTTCAAACGGAATATCGAGCGATTTTAACGTGTCGGTTGCTTTTTTGATTATCGGCAGGTCGCTGTCGCTGCCCATTACAATTCCTACTTTTTTCATAAAACACACTCCTTTAAAAACAAAAAGGCACACTTAACCCGTTATAAGTTAAATGTGCCCAGACGGTCGGCTTATGGGGGGAATAAATGCCCCGCGTCATTCCCTGCTTCGTTGTGGTGCTCCACTATCCGTCAGTCACAAGGAATGGTATTTTTATTACATCATATATTCTATCATACACAATAATTTGTGTCAAGGCACTAACCGTTTTTTTGTATTATTATATAATTTAACGTCGAAAAAAAGACGCTTTTTGTCTATCTTCCTGCCTGTGTTTCACAGTACATACAACGATAGACCTTGTTTTCGGCATCGGTCAGCTTGAAAACGTGGTCAAGTTCCTGCTCGACCGAGGTGATGCACCTTGGATTTTTGCACTTGATTACGTTTGTGAGCCTTTTCGGCATTTCAATTACCTGCTTTTGCACAAGAACTCCGCCCTTTATGATATTGACGGTGATGCCGGGGTCAACGTAACCGATAACGTCAAAGTTTATGCTTATGTCGGCATCGATTTTGATTATGTCCTTTTTGCCGAGCTTTTTACTTGCGACGTTTTTAATGAGCGCCACAGAACAGTCCAGCTCGTCAAGTCCCAAAAGCTCATAAAGGCGCATTCCCCTGCCTGCAGTTATATGGTCGATTACGAAGCCATTGTTTATTGAATCTATGTTCATATCGTGCCAGCCTCCTTTAAAAGCTTAAGAATCAGCGCCATACGCATATACTTTCCGTTGAGCACCTGCTTGAAATAGCAGGCGCGCGGGTCGGAGTCGATGCTTACGCTAATCTCGTTAACGCGCGGAAGCGGATGCATTATGCAAAGGTCGCTTTTAGCGTTTTGCAGCTTTTTAGGCTCGAGCACGTAGCTGTCCTTTAACCTCAGATAATCCTCCTCGTTAAAGAAGCGCTCGCGCTGGACACGCGTCATATAAAGGATATCAAGCTCGGGTATGGCTTCCTCCAGACTTGTGGTCTGTGTGTAGGGAATGCCGTTTTTTTGCAATACATCTTTTTTGACGTAGCTCGGCAGCTTAAGCTCATCGGGTGAAATCAGCACGACCTTTATGCCGCTATAACGCGAGAGGGCGTTTATGAGTGAATGCACCGTTCTGCCAAACTTCAGGTCGCCACAGAAGCCGACGGTGAGGTTTTGAAAGCCGCCCTTTTCACGATATATGGTGAGCAGGTCTGCCAGCGTCTGTGTGGGGTGGTTATGTCCGCCGTCGCCCGCATTGATTACGGGGATTGTGGCATTATTTGCCGCAACAAGAGGTGCACCCTCTTTGGGGTGGCGCATTGCAATAATGTCGGCATAGCAGCTTATGGTTTTTGCGGTGTCTGCCACGCTTTCGCCCTTTGCTGCAGAGGAGCTGTTTGCCTCTGAGAAGCCCAGCACATTGCCGCCCAGCTCGTACATTGCCGCCTCAAAGCTCAGTCTTGTACGGGTTGACGGCTCGAAAAACAGGGTTGCAAGCTTTTTGCCCTTGCAGACCTCGCTATATTTTTGCGGATTTTCAATTATATCGGTTGCGACGCGCAGCAGCTCGTCAATTTCCTCAACCGAAAAGTCCAAAATATCAATCAAACTACGCATTGTTACACCGCCGCACCGTTTATTTTAAGATAGTTTTTAATTCTTTCTACGTTTTCGCGGTTTTTCTCGTCCTCTTCAAGATACTCGATAATGTCATATACATCGACAACCGAATATACGGGGAAGCCAAACTCCTCTCCGACCTCTGCCATGGCGGATTTTTCGGTTTTACCCTTTTCCTTACGGTCAACCATAACGAAGGTTGCAACAACCTTTGTATCCTTAAGAGAGGAAAGAATTTCCATACTCTCTCTGATAGCAGTGCCTGCTGTTATTACGTCCTCAACGATGACGATTTTCTCGCCCTCTTTCGGCTTATATCCAACAAAAACGCCACCTTCGCCGTGGTCCTTTTCTTCCTTTCTGTTGAAGAAGAACGGAACGTCAAGACCGTTTTCACTGAGAGCACAAGCAACCGAAACGGCTATCGGAATGCCCTTATAAGCAGGGCCGTAAAGAACGGTTTTCTCGTTTCCGATTTTGTCCTCGTATGCCTTGGCATAAAACTGACCGAGACGTCTTATCTGGTCACCTGTTTTAATATCGCCTGCGTTGATGAAATATGGGATTTTTCTGCCCGATTTTGCGGTGAAATCGCCAAACTTCAGCACGCCTGCCTCTTCCAAAAATGCAATAAATTCTCTTTTGTAGCCTTCCATTTTCATTCTCCTCTAATCCAAAAACTCTGCCATGCAGCGCTCATATGCTGCAACGGGGTCTGCGGCGGCCGTTATGGGTCTGCCGACGACAATATAGTCACTGCCGATTTTCTTAGCCTCGGCAGGTGTCATAACACGCTTCTGGTCGCCCCTGTCTCCGTCGGCAAAGCGCACGCCGGGTGTAACGGTGAGAAAATCCTTTCCGCAGTTTAAGTGAACCTTTTCAGCCTCAAGCGGTGAACACACAACGCCGTCAAGTCCTGCGCTTTTTGCACACTTTGCATAGTGCATTACAACCTTATCAATCGGCTCTTTTATGAGCAGGTCGCTTTCCATAATTTCCTGGTCGGTTGAGGTGAGCTGTGTTACAGCAATGAGCAGAGGACGTGTGCCGTCCGCACGTGTGAGTCCCTCAAGCGCTGCCTCCATCATACGGGTGGTGCCTGCGGCGTGGAGGTTGCAGATGTCAACGTCCAGACGCGAAAGCACAGCCATTGCCTTTTTTACGGTGTTGGGAATATCGTGAAGCTTTAAATCGAGAAAAATCTTGTGTCCGCGGCCCTTAATCTCGCGCACGATTGACGGTCCCTCAGCATAGAAAAGCTCCATTCCGATTTTTACAAAAGGTTTTTTACCTGTGAACTTATCCAAAAAGTTGAGAGTTTCCTCCTTTGACGGAAAATCGCAGGCAATAATTACGTCCTTACCCATTATCTTGCTCCTCCTATAATATCCTTTAAATTATCAATTTTATATTTATCCATTACCGCGGGTAAATCCTCAATGATATTCTTGCAGGCAAACGGGTCTATAAGGTTTGCGGCACCAACCTCAACTGCGGTGGCACCCGCTAACATCATTTCTATTACGTCCTCTGCGGTGGTGACGCCGCCCATACCGATTACGGGCACCTTAACAGCCGATGCAACCTGATAAACCATTCTGACAGCCACAGGAAAAATTGCACTGCCCGAAAAGCCACCCATTTTATTTGCGATAACGGGGCGCTTTGTGCGCAGGTCAATTCTCATACCGAGCAGCGTGTTTATAAGGCTGATGCCGTCTGCGCCTGCGTCCTCACAGGCTTTTGCGATTTCCACAACGTCTGTGACGTTGGGCGAAAGCTTTAAAATTACCGGCTTGGTTGTAACCTTTTTAACGGCGCGTGTCACCTCTGCTGCGGCAGCGGCACTTGTGCCAAAGCTCATTCCTCCGCCGTGAACGTTGGGGCAGCTGACGTTTACCTCCAGCCAGCCGACCTGGTCGCAAGCGTCTAACCTTTCACAAGTATAGGCATAGTCTTCAATGGAAAAGCCGCTGACGTTTGCCATTACTTTTTTATTGAAGCATTTTGAAAGTTTCGGAAGCTCTTCACTTATAACCTTTTCGACACCCGGATTTTGCAGACCGACGGCGTTTATCATTCCCGACGGACACTCGGCTATGCGCGGTGTGGGATTGCCGAAGCGTGCATCCCTTGTGGTGCCTTTAAAGGAAAAGGTGCCAAGCATATTAATATCATAAAGCTCTGCAAACTCATATCCGTAGCCGAAGGTTCCGCTTGCGGGGATTATGGGGTTATCAAGCTCTATATTACAGAGGTTAACGTTTAGTCTTCCCACAGTATTTCCTCCTTCTCTA
>CALDPI010000232.1 GCA_937912045.1 uncultured Clostridia bacterium | reverse complement strand
GGCTTTGCTGTGGCAAGCAAGGGGCTTATTGACGACCTTGAAAAGATTAAGTATTCGACAAACCCGTACAATATTAACACCATAACCCAGCTTGCAGGAACGGCGGCGGTGCGCGACAACGAATATTATATGAACAACTGTCAAAAAATCGTGCAAAACCGCGAATATACAAAATGTGAGCTTGAAAAGCTTGGGTTTACGGTGCTTCCGTCATATGCAAACTTTGTGTTTGCGAAAAGCGATAAAATAAGCGGCAAGGAGCTTTATCTGCGTCTTAAAGAAAAAGGTGTTCTAATCAGACACTTTGAAAAGGACAGAATTCGGGATTTTAACCGCATTACCATTGGAAGCAAAAAAGAAATGCGAATCTTTATTGCAAAAACAAAAGAAATTTTAGGAGAGCTTTAAAAAATGAGAGTTGCAGAAATTAACCGTAAAACCGCCGAGACTGACATTAAGCTCAGGCTTAATATAGACGGCAGAGGCGAAAGCAAAATAGACACGGGCTGCGGTTTTTTGGACCATATGCTCACGCTCCTTTCAAAGCACGCGCGTTTTGACCTCACGGTTTTATGTGATGGCGACACACACGTTGACTATCACCACACGGTTGAAGACGTTGGAATTGTGCTGGGTGACGCATTTAAATCGGCACTTTCTGATATGCGCGGCATAAAGCGTTACGGCAGTTTTATTCTGCCGATGGACGAAACGCTAATTTTATCTGCGGTTGATATTTCGGGGAGGAGCCATCTGAATTATGGGCTTAATATTCCCGCTTTCCGCGTGGGTGATTTTGACACAGAGCTGTGCGAGGAATTTTTCTTGGGCTTTGTGCGCCACGCCAACATAACGCTGGACATTAAACAGCTTGAGGGCAAAAACTCGCACCACATTATTGAGGGTACGTTTAAATCGGTTGCGCACACGCTGCGTGAGGCCTGTATTATCGAAAAAGAGTTTGCGGATGAAATTCCGTCCACAAAGGGAGTACTTTAATGATTGCGATTATTGATTACGGTGTGGGAAACCTGTTTTCACTTTCCTCGTCCTTTAAGGCGATTGGGGCTGACACGATCTTCTTTTTACAGAATAGGCGAAAATGCCGTAGTTACGTCCGATAAGGCTATTATCGAGGCGGCGGACAGAATTATCCTTCCCGGTGTCGGCGCGTTTGGCGATGCGGCGAGTAAGCTGCACGAATGCGGTCTTTACGACGTTATAAAGCGTGAGGCCGAGGGCGGCAAGCCGCTGCTTGGTATTTGTCTTGGAATGCAGCTTTTGTTTGAGCGCAGCTTTGAATATGGCATTCACAAGGGGCTTGGACTGCTTTCGGGCGATATTGTGCCGATGGAGGACAGAATACAGAGTGGGCTTAAAATTCCGCACATTGGCTGGAATAAACTGAAATTCACAAAAGATTCCCCCCTGTTCAAGCACATAAATGACGGTGATTTTGTATATTTTGTTCACTCCTATTTTGCCGAAAACTGCGAGGATTCATTGGCTGCTACCACCGATTACGGCAAGGATTTAACGGCGGTTGTAAGCAAGGATAATATTTTCGGTTGTCAGTTCCACCCTGAAAAAAGCGGTGACACAGGACTTAAGATTTTACGCGCATTTTGCGAGACGGAGAGGCTTTAGATGAATATTTTTCCTGCCATTGATTTATATGACGGCAAGGCGGTCAGGCTTTATAAGGGCGATTACGCGCAGATGACCGTATATAGTGAAAACCCCACAGAGATTGCAAGGGATTTTGAGGCTTGTGGTGCTAAATGCATTCATCTTGTTGATTTAGAGGGTGCCAAGGACGGCACGACGCCGAACCTGCACATTGTTAAGGACATTGCACAAAACACCTCGCTTTTTACCGAAATCGGCGGTGGCATACGCTCTATGGAGACGGTTGATACTTATCTTGGATGCGGTGTTGACCGCGTGATTTTGGGAACTGCGGCGGTGCGTGACCCCGATTTTCTCAAAGAAGCAATAGAAAAATATGGTGATAAAATTGCCGTTGGTGTGGATATTAAGGACGGCTTTGTCGCCATCAAGGGTTGGACCGAAAAGTCCGAGTTTGAATGTTCCGATTTTTGCGAGATGATGCAGAATATTGGCGTTAAGACTATTATCTGCACCGACATTTCCAAGGACGGTGCGATGCAGGGCACCAACCGCGAGCTTTACCGCGTGTTGTCCGAACGGTTTTCTATTGACATTACGGCGTCGGGCGGTGTTTCCTCGATTGATGACGTAAAGGCGCTTAAAAGGCTTGGTCTTTACGGTGCTATAATCGGAAAAGCATATTATATCGGCGCGATTGACTTAAAAGAGGCATTAGAGGTAGCAAAATGATTACGAAGAGAATTATCCCCTGTTTAGACGTTCGTGACGGCAGGGTTGTAAAAGGGGTCAACTTTAAGGGGCTTTCAGACGTTTCCTCCCCTGTTGAGTTAGGAAAATATTACAGCAGCTGCGGTGCAGACGAGCTTGTGTTTTACGACATTACGGCATCGAGCGACGGCAGACGGTTGTTCACCGATATTCTGCGTGAAGTGGCCTCCAACATTTTCATTCCCCTGACGGTTGGCGGAGGTATTAACACGATTGATGATTTTGACCGCGTGCTTAAGTGCGGTGCCGACAAGGTAAGTGTTAATTCGGGCGCCATTAAAAACCCCGATTTAATAG
This sequence comes from uncultured Clostridia bacterium, assembly GCA_937912045.1. Taxonomy (GTDB): domain Bacteria; phylum Bacillota; class Clostridia; order Oscillospirales; family Acutalibacteraceae; genus SIG589. Next base: position 227 of record CALDPI010000232.1, on the reverse strand, counting down.
CCGAGGCGGCCAAGAAGTACGGCAACCAATGTGTTGTCATATCGGTTGACGTCAAGCGCGTGGACGGTGTTTTTCGCGTTTTTGCAAAAGGTGGCCGTGAAAACACCGGTCTTGAGGCTATTGAATGGATAAAACGCTGTGTCGGTAACGGTGCTGGTGAGGTGGTTGTCAACTCCATTGACACAGACGGTGTTAAAAAAGGGTTTGACATTCCCCTGCTACGTGAG
>CALDPI010000231.1 GCA_937912045.1 uncultured Clostridia bacterium | reverse complement strand
CGGTGCCTGCCCGCTCCGCCTTTCGGTTGCGCCACTGGGCTTCAAATTCCTGAATATGGGCACTGTCACGAAGCATTACGTTGCAGAGATTTGCAGTTGCTTCGGTGGAGTGTATTTCACCTTTGAAGCCGCCTGCGAAGAGCAGTGGGAGCATTCCTGAGTGGTCGATATGAGCGTGTGTAAGCAGAACAAAATCAATATTTCCCGGAGCTGTGGGAATCTGGACGTTTTCGAACAAATCCTCACCCTGCTGCATACCGAAGTCAACAAGGAACTTCTTTCCGCAGGCCTCGATATAGGTACAGCTTCCTGTAACCTCATGTGCTGCGCCGCAAAATGTAAGTTTCAAAAGAGTTCCTCCTCAAGACAACCTCTGTTGTCTTACCATTTGTTCATTACTTTTTCAGCAAAAGCGAGCATGTTTTCGACGTGAATTACTGTTCCATCATCCAGCTTTGCATCGCCCGTAAAGTGGCCAAATACCTGATGCTGATCACTGCCGATAGGACCAACTTCTGTGAGAGAAGCTCTATCTATAATCGGCTTAAACTGCATTTCAAATCTACCATCTGTAGATGTAAATGTCCATGGACTCATAAAGTCATCTGTTCCATCTGCAGTCTGTGGGATATTGAAAGTAACACCCTCCAGTTTATGTGCTTTTCCATCATAGAAAATCATATTCTCTGATGCAGATGACGTGTCGCCGAAACCGTAACCGATGTTAAACCCAAACACCTTGCCATCCGGAAGTTTGGTGTGTCCTGCACCCCAATACCATGTGTTCTTATATGTCCAAACACCGCGGCCCCAGTCGAGCATTCCATATGAATTGTTACTCTCGTCAAATGTATAAGTCTTACCTTTGAAGGTTGCTGTACCGGTAGCTTTCATACCAACAATTTTCTGGTTATAGTAGAAGTGCGTCTTCGGTTTTCCGAACGGCGTTGCGATAACCATAGAATCTTCCGGCTCTTCAGTAAGCTTTATATCGCAAGTGAAGTCTTCCTTACCCTCAAACTTCTTATAAGTTACTTTAAGGCGTCTGTAGCCCGGTCTGTTTTCAAAGCAGAAATCACAGGTCTTGTCCTTATAAACAACGTCACCTGTTACAGATGATGAAGGAAGACCTACCTTACCCCATGTAAACGGAATAATCTTGCTGGTTGTCTTTTCCCACGGATTGTCACCAAACTCTATAATTGATGCACTCATCATACCCATGTATGAGTTGTCGTCCATTGTAAGTGCAACAGCAAAATCATCACTTGTGATGAGATAGTAATCCCATTCCTTAATACGGATACCCTTAGCCTTTATTGCATTACGGTCATACTCGGCAACTAATTTTGTAGCATAACCTGCCTGAGCAAGATGTCCGTTTGCGTCGAGAAGCGGTCCGTTTGTCAATTTTTTCTGCATATATAAGTCTCCTTCCGTAGAGTAAAAATTTTCCGAAGTATTAATACCTTATATAATACCATAAAATATTGAAAAAAGCAGTTGTTTTTACTGCCCTTTTTATAAAAATTTGTGTTGCATTTTGTTTTTCGTTGTGATAATATATTTCCGTTGCATTTGTGCGCTCGTAGCTCAGCTGGATAGAGTGACTGGCTACGAACCAGTAGGTCAGGGGTTCGAGTCCCTTCCAGCGCGCCAAAATAAAGCAATCACTTCGGTGGTTGCTTTGTTTTTTGTTTCTAAAGGTAAATG
>CALDPI010000230.1 GCA_937912045.1 uncultured Clostridia bacterium | reverse complement strand
TTACAATGGAACTTAAAGGAAGTAAAACAGAAGCCAATTTAATGGCAGCATTTGCCGGTGAAAGCCAGGCAAGAAACAAATACACTTATTTTGCAAGTGTAGCCAAGAAAGCGGGCTATGAGCAGATTGCGGCACTTTTTCTGCAGACGGCAGAGAATGAGAAAGAGCATGCCAAATTATGGTTTAAGGCATTGGGAGAGATGGGAGATACCGCAGAGAATCTGCTTCATGCAGCAGAAGGCGAGAACGCAGAGTGGACCGATATGTATGAGGGCTTTGCAAAGACCGCCGACGAGGAGGGCTTCCACGAGCTGGCAGAGCAGTTCCGCGGTGTTGCCGCAATCGAAAAAGCACACGAGGAGCGCTATCGTGCACTTCTCAGCAACGTTGAAACCAAAACCGTCTTCGAAAAGAGTGACGTTCAGGTTTGGGAGTGCCGCAACTGCGGACACATCGTTGTTGGAACAAAAGCGCCCGAGGTTTGCCCCGTTTGCAACCATCCGCAGAGCTATTTCGAGATTAAAAAGGTTAACTATTAAACAAAAAGCCTTGGTGAAAACCAAGGCTTTTTTACTTTATTCATCGAATTTGAACGAACCCGACATAAAAATCGTGCAGTCGCTTTTAACCGTCAAAAGACCACCGTCTGTTTTGGCGGTTTTTTTGCTGCCATCCGCGAACCAAACAGTGCAGGAACAGGCCACAACCGACGTAACAAATGGAATGTGTCCTGCCATAACGGCAAGCTCGCCCAAAGCGCCGCGTACGTCAAACTTTGTGACATCACCCTCAAAAATATTTCCGTCGGGCGATGCAACAGTTAACCTAAAGGTGTTCATTATTGCACCTTCTTTGCCTTTTCAACCGCCTCGTCAATAGTGCCAACGAAGAGGAAGGCCGATTCGGGCAGGTCATCGTGCTTGCCCTCAATAATTTCCTTAAAGCCTCTTACGGTTTCAGCAAGCGGAACATACTTGCCTTCAATACCGGTGAACTTTTCAGAAACGTCAAACGGCTGAGAAAGGAAACGCTGTATTTTACGTGCTCTGCCGACAAGCAGCTTATCCTCATCAGAGAGCTCATCCATACCCATAATGGCGATAATATCCATAAGCTCGTTATAACGCTGCAGAATTCTCTGCACCTCTTTAGCCACCTCATAATGCTCTTTGCCGACAATATCGGGGGAGAGAATACGGCTGGAGGATTCAAGCGGGTCAACCGCAGGATAAATACCCTGGGACGCAATGTTTCTCGCCAAAACGGTTGTAGCATCAAGGTGCGCAAAGGTCGTGGCTGGGGCAGGGTCCGTAAGGTCGTCAGCAGGAACGTAAACCGCCTGAATAGAGGTTATAGAGCCTTTTTTGGTGGAGGTAATGCGCTCTTGCAAGGCACCCATTTCATTAGCAAGCGTCGGCTGATAACCAACCGCGGACGGCATTCTTCCCAAAAGGGCAGAAACCTCACTACCTGCCTGTGTGAAACGGAAAATATTATCAATGAACAAAAGAACGTCCTGTCCCTCTGTATCGCGGAAGTATTCTGCCATTGTAAGACCCGAAAGTGCAACGCGCATACGTGCTCCGGGCGGCTCGTTCATTTGTCCGTAAACGAGCGCCGTGTTACCAAGAACGCCCGACTGTTTCATTTCGTTAT
>CALDPI010000229.1 GCA_937912045.1 uncultured Clostridia bacterium | reverse complement strand
ATTCTTGGAAAGACCGGAATAATCGGTAACTGTCATTCCGCGACGGCCAGGCGTTGTCGGCTTATAGGCTTTAATTGCCATTGCTATTTCAACTCCTTAAAAACAATGCTTTATTTTCGGGAGCATGACTCCCATAACTTGCCGGAAGATTTCCTATGAAATCACCCGGACCGGAATCCGGATTTAAAAGGGATTCCGCTTCTGAAACCATGATAGTTTCAGGAATCAGAACATACCGTCGAAGAATTCGATGGTACCGTTTCTCTTCTTGCCGTCCTTGCCGTTTTCAGGCTCAGGATTGACGGTGACGACAGCCTTTTTCCAGCTGGCAGTCTTACCCATGTAACGGCCAACGCGCTTTGCACGGCCGCGAACATTGATGGTGTTCACCTTCAGAACTTCGACATTGAAGAGCTGTTCAACAGCACTGGCAATCTCAATCTTGTTCGCATCCTTAGCGACCTTGAAAGTGTACTTACCGGTAGGCAGTACGTCAATGCTCTGCTCGGTGATAACCGGCTTCAGAATAATATCCTGCGGAGCTTTCATTTTGCGTACACCTCCTCGATTTTTGCAACAGCACCCTTGCTGACGATGAACTTATCGTAGTTGAGGATGTCATATACATTCAGCGTATTCACAGCGGCAGTCTTTACGCCGGGAATATTCGCTGCGCTCTTGTAGACCTTCTTATCAGCGTCCTGCGTAACGATGAGAGCCTTGCCGTCCACGTTCAATGCATTCAGCATATTCACGATGGTCTTGGTCTTGAACTCTTCACAAGCGAGTGTGTCGATGACGATGAGATTCTCATCCACGAGCTTCTGAGAGAATGCAGAAAGCATAGCGAGTCTGCGAACTTTCTTATTCAGAGAGAAGCGGTAGCTTCTGGGCTTCGGGCCGAGTGCGACGCCGCCGTGATACCACTGCGGAGCACGGATAGAGCCCTGACGAGCATGACCGGTACCCTTCTGGCGATAAGGCTTTCTGCCGCCGCCGGAAACCTCTGTACGAGTGAGGGTAGACTGTGTGCCCTGACGCTGGTTTGCGAGGTAATTAACCACACAAGCGTGCATAACAGCCTCATTGGGGGTAATGCCGAAAACAGCATCATTCAGCTCGGTTTCGGAAACCTGAGCACCGTTCATATCATATACCGGAACTTTTGCCATTTCGTTTTCCTCCCTTCTTAGGCTTTCTTCACGCTGTTGACAATGCTTACGAGACCGCCCTTCGGGCCGGGAATCGCACCGCGCACTGCAATCAGACGATTTTCTACGTCAATGCTGACAACTTCGAGATTCTGGACGGTAACCTTCTCTGCGCCCATGTGACCTGCAAGGCCTTTGCCCTTATAGATACGGGGTTTTTCAAAGGCGATTTTCGCCGTTATATTCAACCAAGCAAGCGCCCATAGAACCGGCCTGACGATGAACCGGACCGGTACCGTGTGTTTCCTTCAGTCTGTGCTGATTGAAACGCTTAATCGGACCTGCATAGCCTTTACCCTTGCTGGTGCCGCTGATATCAACGATATCACCGCCTGCAAATGTATCAGCCTGGATGCTGTCGCCGACGTTGAAGCTGTCGCAATCATCAAAGCGGAACTCGCGGAGAACCTTCAGTGCACCGGTTTCTGCTTTGTCAAAGTGACCCTTCAGCGGTTTTGCAATCTTATCAGCCTTTGCGGAACCAAATCCGAGCTGAATTGCGTTGTAGCCGTCATTTTCTACGGTCTTCTTCTGAACGACGAAGCAAGGACCTGCTTCGATGACCGTAACCGGAACGACTTTTCCGGCTGCGTCGAAAATCTGCGTCATGCCGATTTTCTTGCCAAGAATGGCTTTCTTCATGGTTGTTTTCCTCCTTATTGTTATTGGTTGGCACATTTTCTGTGTCAACATAACCGCGGCTTTCTTCCGTTTTACAACCAAATCAAACGGAGCCGTGTGTCATGAAAATTCCGTTTCGAGCGATTATTTCAGCTCCATGTCGATATCGACGCCTGCCGGAATTTCAAGCTTGGTGAGAGCGTCCATGGTTGCCTTTGTGGGGCGAAGGACGTCGATCAGACGCTTATGAGTGCGAAGCTCAAACTGTTCACGGCTGTCCTTGTACTTGTGGACTGCACGGAGGATCGTAACGATCTCCTTAT
>CALDPI010000228.1 GCA_937912045.1 uncultured Clostridia bacterium | reverse complement strand
GTAGCAAGGGCGTATTCCAAAGAAGCAGAGGAGGAGATAAGCTTTGCTATGCTATCAACCTTGCTGTAGGGCATACCCATTACTCTGCCGACATCGCGCACAGCGGCTCTTGCAGCCATTGTACCAAAGGTTATAATCTGTGCAACGTGGTCAGAGCCATATTTATCGATAACATAGTCAATAACCTCTTGCCGCCTAACATAGCAAAAGTCAACATCAAAATCGGGCATTGAAACACGCTCGGGATTCAAAAAACGCTCAAAAAGAAGATTATATTTGATAGGGTCTATTCCCGTTATTCCAATGCAGTAAGCCGCAAGACTTCCCGCACCCGAGCCTCTGCCGGGGCCAACGGGTATTCCCCTGCTTTTGGCGTGATTTACGAAATCCTGTACAATTAGATAGTAATCAACGTAGCCCATATTGTTAATGGTTTTAAGCTCATATTCAAGCCTGTCCACCACAGCCTGTTCGGGCTTTTCGCCGTAATTTTTGTAAAGGCCCTGATAACACTTGTTTTTAAAATATTCAAAATGGTCCTGCTCACCAATATCAAAAAACGGAAGCTTGATATGACCAAATTCAAACTCAAAATCACACATATCGGCAATTTTTTGTGTGTTGCTGACAGCTTCCGGATATAAACCGAATAAATCCGCCATTTCCTCTGCGGATTTCAGATAAAATTCATTTGTCTTAAATTCGAGAATGTTTTCATCGGTAATTTTGCTTCCCGTTTGGATACAGGTAAGCACCTTTTGCATTTTCCAGTCGTCTTTGCCAACATAATGAACGTCGTTGGTGGCGACCAACGGAATTCCCGTTTCCCTGCTGATTTTTGCAATGTATGGCAAAATCTGCTTCTGCTCAATAATGCCATGGTCCTGCATTTCAAGATAGTAATTACCCTTGCCAAAAACAGAATCGTACCACAGCGCAACATCGCGGGCTTTTTCATATTCTCCGCGCGTAAGCAGACGCGGAATCTCCCCTGCGAGGCAGGCAGAAAGTGCAATAAGACCCTCGCTGTGTTCTTTTAATAAATCCTTATCAATTCTAGGTTTAGAGTAAAATCCCTCCGTAAAGCCGGCCGATACAAGCTTTATAAGATTGCGATAACCCGTTTCATTTTTACACAAAAGCACAAGGTGATGATACTCACTGTCGATGCCCTTAATTTTATCAAAACGCGTGCGAGGAGCAACGTAGACCTCACAGCCGATAATTGCCTTAAGGCCGCGTCTTTTTGCCTCCTTATAAAAGTTTACGGCGCCGTACATAACACCGTGGTCGGTAATTGCAATGGCGTTTTGTCCCTGATCTTTCACAGCATCAAGCAACGTTCCGATACGGCAAGCGCCGTCCAGAAGGCTAAATTCAGTATGAACGTGAAGATGAACAAAATCCAAAATTACCACCTACTTTTCTGCTAATTCCATCAATTTTTTAATTCTGTGATTCATTCCCGAGCGTGTAATCTTGTTATCCATTAGCTTGCAAAGCTCGGACAGAGAATCGTTTGGGTGCTCAAGACGCAGCACAGCCACCTCATAAAGCTGTGGAGGAAGTGTTTCAAGCTTGCCTGCGCCTTTTAATTTTTCAATCGCCGTGCATTGTGCAACCGACGCCTCGATATTACGCGTAATATTGCCGTTATCACAATTTTTTATTCGGTTCGTTTTATTTCTTATATCCTTTAAAATCTGAACATTCATAATCTCGAGCGAGTGCATCGTGGCACCAATAGCCGTGAGCAAATCCTCAATATCGGCACCGTTTTTAAAATAAATAACGCTCTTGCCGTTTCTCTCGGTGTAACGCGGTGAAAGTCCGCGCTCTGCAAGTATTGAAAAAAAGTCGCCCGACAGAGCGCTGTTTTTAAGTGCAAACTCCGCGTGAAAGCTTTTACTCGGGTCACTGACGCTGCCACAGCTCAAAAAAGCGCCGCGCAAAAATGCCTCAACACAGCATTCCTTTTGAAGAATATCATAGTTAATTCCCAAAAAAGCATTTGTACCGAATCGGTCATATTTAATGAGGATTCTTTTAATATCCAACTCGCTACCGATGGATATGAGATAGGTTGGATTTTTAACTCCGCCCTCTGATATTATAACCGTAATATCAAAGCAGGCCTTAAGTAGCTCTGCAAGGTGGAGAGCAACCTCCTTTGAAGAGGTTAAAAAAGATATATCCTCCTTTAAAAAAGACCTGCCGAAAAGCAGCATACCGTAGCATTCGGCATACTTGCAGCAAGAGGCAGGTCTCCCGTGGCATAATTCACTTTTCACTTCGTGTGAAAACGACATTTATATCACCTTTATTTTGTAATATCGCGATGAATTACACTTGTATTATAGTTTTGCTCACGCAGGTGCTTTTCAACAAGTTCTGCAAAAACAACAGACCTATGCTTTCCACCCGTGCAACCGACAGCAATGACAAGCTGACCCTTGCCCTCGCTGCAGTAAAGCGGAACGGCATAATCTATAAATGATAACAAGCGCTTTTTGAACTCCTGTGACTCTTTATTTCCAAGGACGAAATCCTTAATCGCAGGGTCGAGTCCTGTTTGCTCTCGCAGGGAATCTATGTAATACGGATTCGGAAGACAACGCACATCAAACATAAGGTCTGCCTCGGTAGCGGGACCGTGCTTGAAGCCAAAGGACATACACCTGATTGCCATTCCGTCGTGCGAATTTCCGACAAACAAGAGATTAATCTGCTCTTTAAGCTGTCTTACAGACGTCTGTGTTGTAACCAAAACAAAATCCGACTTTTGACGTACAGGGTCCAAAAGCTTTCGCTCCGACTTTACAGCGTCAATCAAAGAGCCCTTTCCCTCTGACAGAGGGTGTTTTCTTCGGGTTTCTTTATATCTGCGTACCAAAACGTCATCTGCACAGTCAAGAAATAAAATCTTGTATTCAACGCCGCTTCCTGCTAATTTTTCAAGCACAGGCGGAATATCAACAAAATTTTTACCGGCACGCACGTCAATGACGATTGCCGCCTTTTTAATCTCCTGATTTCCCGACATAACGTTTACAAAGGAAGGAATAAGCTGTGGCGGAATATTATCAACACAGTAATATCCAATATCTTCAAGAACGTTAACAACCTGCGACTTTCCTGCGCCGGACATACCTGTAACAATTAACAGTTCCACCGCTATTACCTCCCTATTTTAATAATCTCAGGCTCAAGTGTAACCCCAAACTTATCGTACACGGTTTTAACAATATGAGCCATTAAAGCA
>CALDPI010000227.1 GCA_937912045.1 uncultured Clostridia bacterium | reverse complement strand
TTTTCCTTAAATGGTCTATATAAATCCTCTACCTCAACTAACTTACTCGCACTCATAATACTAGTTTTAAGTTCGTCAGTAAGAAGACCCTTCTCATCAATAAGACGAATAACATCTTCCTTTCTTTTAAGAAGATTCATCTGATACTCATATACCTCACTAATTTCTCTTATCTCTTCCTCATCTAAATTTCCAGTAACTTCTTTTCTATAACGAGCAATAAAAGGAATAGTATTACCTTCACTAAGTAAATTCAAAGTTTTAGAAACTTGATCCTTCTTTACATTTAAATTTTTACTAATTTCTAAAATAATGTCATCATTCATTTACTATCACTCCTATACCATTATACATTTTTTAAAAATAAAAGAAAAACTATTTATTATTAAAATAAAATATTTAAAATTTATGTAAGGGACGCATTCTTCGGCGTCCCTTTTTAAAATATATTTTTTAAACAAAATCTTTCTTTTTCACTAATATGATGTACTAAAAAAATACATGCATCAATTTCTTCTATACTTCTTGAAAATTCACTCTCTTCTATTTGTGCCTTCATTCGTACAAAAGAGGTTTCTATTAAATCTAATTCTGAATGTAATACAATAAAAGCCCACTTTTCTTCTATCTCTTCCCACCTATTATAGGTTTTCTCTGCATCTTTTTTTATATCTTCTATATCACTATCTTCACTAACTAGATTAATCTTTTCTTTTAAATCTTCTAGCATTCCTACTAATTCTTCACTACTATTTTGTAAATATTTATCAATATATAACGCTCCTCCGATTATAATTATTAAAATAATAAAAATAATTGTTAACTCTTTCATATTACTTTCCTTTTTTTATTTTAGCTTGGCAAAAAAATTGTCCTTTTCCATCAAAAGTTATAATTAAAGCTTGTTCAGGCTCAATATCAAACTTATTAGCCTCTTTTTTTAACCAATTATAATCTCTACCGATTAATTTTAAATTATCATTCATTATTTTGCCATCTATTACTAAATCATATGGTATACCTTCGTACTCTGGAGTAATCCCAAAATCTTCTGGTATCGCATTTCTTTTTTCTGGTTTTTGAATAACTGTTACTTGTCCACTAGTTTCTAGTATAGCATATTCAACATCACCTATATTAAACACATTGTTTTCTCTTAATCTTTCCTGAAGTTCATTGATTGTAAATTTTTCTTTTCTTAAAGCTTTCTCATCAATTTTACCTCTATAAATTAATATAGAAGGAACACCACACATTATTTGTCGTATTTTCATACTCTTTAAATTGAAAATTGATATAACTAATTGAATTAATAAAAGAGCTAATATTGGAATAATTCCATTTGATATTGGAACTCCTGTGTCAGACATTGGTACTGAAGCCAAATCTGCTATCATTATTGCAATTACTAACTCAAATGGTTGAAGCTGTCCGTATTTCTCTCTTCCCCATCAGTCTCATAACAATCAAAACCAATAAATATATAATTACTACTCTAACAAAAGTATTTAGCATTTTTTCCCCTTAAAAATATTTTGATTTAATTATATTTTTTGTAAAAATTAAAAAAATATTCATATTGTATAATTTTTTAATTTTTGAAAATAATACAAATATATAGCTTGATTTGTAAAGCAAATTTATATACATTTTAAAGAAAGGGGAAAATTTATGAATAACGACTCTCATGCTCAAGGAAGAGGTGGAGCTAGCACAATTTGGCAAATTGTTGGTAGATTAATAACAGCTGCAATTGTTTTAGCTATTACAGCCTTCTTTACACCAGGTTTTGCAATTGATAATTTCTGGACTTTAGCAATAGCTGCTGTTGTACTTACTGCTTTAGATTATTTAATAGTTAAATTTACTGGTTTACAAGCAAGTCCTTTTGGTAAAGGCTTTGTTGGTTTCATTCTTTCTGCTGTTGTTCTTTATGTTACACAATATTTTGTGGCTGGATATACAATATCTTGGATGGCTGCAATAATAGGTGCTTTAATATATGGAATAGTAGATTATTTAATTCCTGGAAATCAAGAAATGTAAAAAAAAAAAGACACCGCTCGGTGTCTTTTTTTTAATCAAGATTTACAGTTACTCTATTTAAATTATCAATATAAGTTTCTAAGAAAACTTTAGTTTTTTGGTTTTCTACAATATAGTAAACTTTTTCATCCTCAGTCGCAGAATAGATACCATCTAAACTACAGCCAAGTATTTCTTTTCCAGTTTCTTACCTGTGAGTACAGCCTTCTCTGCGTTGAGTACTACAACGAAATCGCCGCAGTCAACGTGGGGTGTAAAATCAGGTCTGCCCTTGCCGCGAAGTAAATCTGCAGCCTTAACAGCAACACGTCCAAGCGGTTTGCCTGCTGCGTCTATTACGTACCACTTACGCTGAAGGGTCTTTGCGTTAGCCATAAATGTAGACATAAACTAAACCTCCGTATTTTTTTCGAGCCTTGATATAATATCATAGCTGGCGACACTTGTCAACACCTTTTTTTGAGAATTTTAATTTATAATCCGCGAGCTCTTTTTTTCTCTCGTTTTCTCCCGTTTTCTCTCAAATGCTCACTTGTGATTTTTATTTTTTAGTGCCAAAAAACACTGCCGAGGCAGTGTTTTTAAAGACAATTATAAAGTTCTTCCAGCTTGTGTATTTCATACGTTGGGACAAAACTGCCGCTGGTTGCGCCCTTTGGGTTGTACCAGCAGGTGTCAAGTCCTGCGTTTATGCCGCCCTGTATATCCGACGTCAGCGAATCACCGATTACCAATATTTTTGATTTATCCTTTTCGTTTATACGCGCGAACACATAATTAAAATATTCAATATGCGGTTTTTGGTAACCCGTCTTTTCAGACACAAAAACGCCCTTATAAAACGGCAAAAGTCCCGAATCCTTAATGCGTTTTGCCTGGGTGTTGCTTTCGCCGTTGGTTATTACATATATATCATACTTCGTGTGAAGGTCCGACAGCAATTCATACGCGCCGTCTATGCACTTGTGTCCGTACTGCAGGTTGCTGAAATACTCTTTAGCAATTTTTTCTGCATCAAGTGGTATATTATGCTTTTCCGAAAACAGTCTGAAACGCTCTGTGTATATCTTATCCTTTTCGATTTCGCCCTTTTCAAAGCGTTTCCAAAGGCTCAGATTTATTGCGCTGTAGGATTTAAGCAATTCTTCCGTGTACGGAATATTATTTGCAAGAAAGGTGCGCTCTATGCCCTGGCGCTCGGCATCGAGAAAATCCATCAGCGTATCGTCGTTGTCAAATAAAAGGGTGGTGTATTTCATAGAAGCACCGCCAAAAACGATATTATCATTATCACCGAAAGCGTGGCAGATGCCATTCCGTAAAGGACTATTCCAATCGCCATTGCGCCACCCGAGGTGCCGCCAGACAGCATAAGCTCCATATCCGACAGCGGTCTGCCGAAGGACTTGATTTTTTGTACCGCGTGGCTTTTATATATGTACAGCGCAAAGAGTGCCGCCAGAACCGAAATTGCCATACGACCTGCGTTAAACAGGTTTGAAACGAGCGAAGCGCTCATAAGCTCGTCGCCCGTAAGGAGTGTCATAAGGTCGCTTTGAAGCTGTGCGTCATCGCCGTTTACAGTATAGTTTTCGAGGGCATCGAAATAGCCGCCGATAAAGCCCTCCATCGTGTTGACGGTGACCACCGTTTTTGCCGCCGACAATATAAGCGAGGCTGCAAGCAAGGCTATGCCCCATTTATACATTCTGCGATATAAAAACCAGAAAGCCGCACCGCAAAGGCCAAACAAAAAGGTCAAAATAAACACAGGCCAGCACCAAGAGGTTTTGCGGCCGCCCACAGCCATTGCGACAAACTTGGGCACAATTTTGTCGCTGCTGCTGCCGACAAAACGTACGAGGTCGTCGGTTTTAACACCGTCAATCTCGTCCGTCATATAGGATGCCTGTGCGGTGTACGGGTTGTATGCATTATATGCGCTTTGGGCGCCTCCGTTTTCGTTTTCCTGCTCTTGCGGTAAACAAGCACCGCAGTTTTTGCAATATTTATAATCGTATTCGTTAACGGTGTTACACTCGTTACAAATTTTTACCTTATCGCTCATAGTATTCTCCTATAAAAACATTAAAATCACATACGGCAGATAACTTTTCACTATATATGCGGCAAAGAACAAAAGAACGTTAACGCCGCCTGCTTTACGGTAAAGCTCTGCCTTGTCGCCATCGGTTTTATTAATTTCCTTTATGCGCTCAATCGCGGTGCCGCGATAGATATAGTCGCCAAAGAGTCCTGCGAAGATGCGCACCCCAAGCTGCAGTGCACCGCCAAGCAGGGAAAGAAGCGCAGGTAAAATCCCGATTTTGTCGGTGTTTTCAAGCAGTGTTGCCATCACCTGCTGATAGCTTGCGTCCTCCAGCACGAATTGTGACATTGCACGCTCCAGCGGAAGGGTCAGCAGCATTGCCGCTATAAGTAATATACCCATTAAAATTCCCGATTTGTAGCATTTGCGGTAAAGCGACCACTCACACGGGAAGAGAAAGGCTGCCCAGTTCCAAGAGGTGCGGTTTTTACTATCAAGTGCAAAAAACTTTTTAACATAGCGCGAGGGGTTGAGCATTGTAAAGCGTGCAAGCTCCTCTGCTGTGACACCCTCAAGAACCGAGTCCTTTTTTATATCGCCAAACGGGTTTACCGTGGCGGCATCACGCGGGGCGCGGCAATGTGGGCAGAAGTTTGCATCGCCCGTTATCTCGTTACCGCAGAATCTGCAGCGCTGTGCAGGCTCTTCTTTCTGCTCCTCTTTCGGTTCTTCCGTTTCTTCCTCTCTTTTATAAAGGGAAGCATCATACTGCTCTGGTGTGCCGTGCTTATCCTCCAAGGCGCAATGTCCAACGGCATTGTAGCAATCCCTGTGGTGCGGCGCGCCGCAAACAGCGCAATATACTATATCCTCATCATCAAAAAGGTATGCGTGGCATACGGGGCATTTCTGTCCCTCAACCGATAAGCTCATACTAAATCTCCTTCAGCGCTTTATCCTCTTCTTGCTCATAAAGCGCACCAAAAACAATATCAAAATATTCTCTTCCGTAGTTGTGGTACTTTCCGTCCTCAATCATTTTTTCAAGCTCTGCCCTAAAAGGAGTTTCTAAAAGTGCCTTATAATATTCTATTTGAACGCCTGCAAGCAAAGGTGCGTTTTGTTCATAATATTCCTTTTCCGCCTTGTAAAATTCATCTTTGCAACCTCGCTCTTTTGCAGTCTGAGTGCCGCAACCGGCACGTCCTTTTTAATCTTCCATATTGTGAGAATGGAATTTCTGCGTTTGATGGTTGCAATCTTTTTAAGGCTTCGCTCATCCGAATAGATGGAAAGCTCCTCATACAGTTCACGTCTTGCGGAGGCAAAGGGGGTTTCGCCCGCTATGGTGGCGCCACCCGTTGCCGCCCATTCGCCCGGCATCAGATGCTTCTTTTCGCTCCGTCGTTGGATTAACAATCTGCCTGTGCTGTCAATTATCCAGATGTGCACGACCGAATGATACTCGCCCGAGCGGAGAATTGCCCGTCTGCCACGATTTATACGTCTGCCTGTAGGCTCACCACGGGAATTTAAAATATCCCATTTTTCCATACTGTACCCCGATTAATGCTTTTCTGCAATTTCGCCGCGCTTTTTATAAATGCTGTTCTCCCCAACAAAGCCGCGGACAGAGGAAAGCGGATATATATTAGAATTTTTGCCGATTACTGTGCCGGGATTCAAAACCGAGCCACAGCCAACCTCAACACAGTCGCCCAGCATTGCACCGATTTTTTTAATTCCCGTTTCGTATTTGTTGCCCTCGACGTTTATAACAACGAGGGTTTTATCCGATTTTACGTTTGAGGTTATGGAGCCTGCGCCCATATGTGAACGGTAACCGAGGATTGAATCGCCCACGTAGTTATAGTGCGGCACCTGAACGTTATCAAAAAGGATTACGTTTTTAAGCTCAGTCGAATTGCCGACAACCGAATTTTTACCCACAAGGGCGTTGCCGCGAATGAATGCGCAATGTCTTACCTCTGCACCCTCGTCGATTATGCAGTTGGCGCCGAGGAATGCTGTGGGGGCAACCTTTGCGCTTTTGGCAACCCAAACGTTATTGCCGCGGTCCTCATAAAGGTCGGGGTCAAGCCCTTTTCCGAGAGCCGTTATAAAATCGCCTATGCCGCCCAGCGCTTCCCACGGGTACGTATAGCCCGAAAGATATTCTCCCGCAAGCGTATGCGACAAATCATAAAGCGAACTGATTTTTACTCTTTCCATACTTATTCCTCCGTTAAATTTGATACATTAATAAATATTATAACTTTTTCCGCACGGAATTACAATATTTTTTGAAAACTATTGTAAATATTAAAAAAATATATTATAATATGTAAAAATGCGTACCGAAGCGTGCGAACAGGCGGGTCCTGTGCGATGGGGCCCCGTGAACCATGTCAGGCGGGGAACCGAGCAGCATTAAGCGGAAGTCCTATGCGCTGCAGTAAATCGGTCTGTTCGTACACTTTAGTACGCATTGATTAATTTTGAAAGGGTGACAGTATGTATCAGGCATTATACAGAAAATACAGACCTCTTACGTTTTCCGACGTTGTCGGTCAGGGTCATATTACCGAAACCCTTAAAAACGAACTGTCAAAGGGCAAGCTCTCCCATGCGTATCTTTTCACGGGTACTCGCGGAACGGGAAAGACGAGCTGTGCCAAAATTCTCGCGCGTGCGGTCAACTGTGACAATCTGCAAAACGGCGACCCGTGCGGTGAATGTGCAGCCTGCCGTTCTATTCTATCGGGCGAGGTTATGGATATTGTAGAGCTCGACGCGGCCTCCAACAACGGCGTTGACCACGTCAGAGAGCTGCGCGACCAGATTACCTTTACGCCTGCTTCGGCAAAATACCGCGTTTATATTATCGACGAGGTGCACATGCTTTCAAAGGCGGCATTTAACGCCCTGCTTAAGACGCTTGAGGAGCCGCCTGCACACGTTATTTTCATTCTTGCCACCACCGAGGTTAATGAGCTGCCTGCGACGATTTTGTCGCGTTGTCAGCGCTTTGATTTCAAGCGAATTGACCACAAGGATATCTGCAAGAGACTGTTTGACGTGTGCGAAAAAGAGGGCCTTTCTCTGACAGAGGATGCAGCCATGCTGATTGCCTCTATTGCGGACGGCGGTATGCGCGATGCGCTTTCACTTTTAGACCTCTCTGCCGCCGCAGGAAGTGAAATTACCGAGCAGCTTGTGAGCGAGGTTTGCGGTATGGCGGGAAAGGACTATCTTTTCTCCCTTTGCGACTACATTCGCGAATGTAAAACAGAGGAAGCCATTATGCTTATTGACAAGCTTTACAGCTCCTCTATTGATATGGCTCGTCTGCTTACCGAGCTTATTTCTCACTACCGCAACTTGATGATTATGAAGACGGTATCCTTAGAAAACAAGCCGATTGTATGCTCCAAGCGCGAGTATGAGCAGCTTGCAAAGCAGGCACGCCTTTATAACCTTAAAGATATTGTTTATGCGCTTGATTTGTTGCAGCAAACCGTGCCGAGAATGAAAAATGCCAACCGCCGCTGTGAGATGGAAATGGCACTCATTAAGCTGTGTTCTCCCCGTCTTGTCAGCGATTTGCAGGCGCTTGAAAAAAGGATTGAGGCACTTGAAAACGGCGCACCCGTTGCCCTTGCAGAGCA
This sequence comes from uncultured Clostridia bacterium, assembly GCA_937912045.1. GTDB lineage: Bacteria > Bacillota > Clostridia > Oscillospirales > Acutalibacteraceae > SIG589. The sequence continues at coordinate 1,105 of CALDPI010000227.1, read as the reverse complement.
CACACCGCAAGAGCCCAAAGCCACGGTGGCAGAAGAAGCACCACCTGTAATTGAGGATGAAGAGGTACCACCACCGCTTGATGACGACGCACCGACAGAAGAAGCGCCCGAGCAAAAGCCTATGAAGAGTGGCGACGACACGCCTATTAAGGAATGGAACGAAATTTTAACCGTGCTTTCAAAGGTTAACCCCTTGATGTGCAGTGTACTTCGCGGCTCACGCGCTTACATTAAAAACGACCATCTGCTGATTGAGAGTGACAACTCTCAGCTGCGCGGCATTATGAACGGCTCGCCACACAACAAGGAGACCCTAAAGCGTGCCATTGCTGAGGGGCTGGGCAGAAGCTATAACATTGGACCCTACCACAGAAAAGACGAGGCAAAGGCCAAAACAGACCCGCTTTTAGCCTTTGCTGAAAAGCTTGATTTAATGAACAAATAGTTTGATTGGAGAAACCACTATGAAATGCAGAATTCCCGGAGGAAACGGACAGAGCATGAACGCCATGCTCAAGCAGGCACAGAAAATGCAGGAGGATATGGCGGCACTGCAGCAGGACCTTGAAACACGCGAATACACCGCGTCTTCAGGTGGCGGAGTTGTCACCGTTACGATTGACGGAAGCTATAAAATCCGTTCGCTGAAAATTAAGCCCGAGGCGGTTGACCCCGACGATTCGGAGATGCTTGAGGACCTCGTAACCGTTGCCGTTAACGAGGCCATTGAAAATGCAAAGCGCACCTCCGACAATGAGATGAGCGCGATTACAAGTGGACTCAACATTCCGGGGTTGATGTAATATGGCGTATAACATTGCTCCCCTGGCGGAGCTTATAAACCAGTTTGAGCGTCTGCCGTCGATTGGCAAAAAAACGGCACAGCGCCTTGCCTTTCACATTCTCACACAGCCGAAGGAGCGCGCAGAGGCTTTTGCACGTGCGCTGACCGACGCGAGAGAAAAAATCCATTTCTGCTCACACTGTCAATGCCTGACCGATATGGACGTGTGCCCTATCTGCTCGGACGAAACGCGTGACCGCTCCACCATTTGCGTGGTTGAGGACCCTAAAGATATATTGGTGTTTGAGCGCACAAGGGAGT